>CAYUIJ010000019.1:0-28365 GCA_964444735.1 uncultured Bacteroides sp.
TGGCTCCCACGGCCAAGAACCTGCAGGAGCAGCACGTCTATGTGTGCCAGTCGACAGAGGCTCTGGCCAGGATTGACGGGCAGACACCGTGCCGCTATGGCGCGCCTACGATGCTCATCGTGGCTTTTGACAAGAACAACACGTTTACTTATCCGGGCCAAAAGTATGACTCTGGCATTGAGGATGCCTCTATTGTGACCACCCACATGATGCTCTGTGCGAAAAGTGTTGGTGTAGACAGCTGTTGGGTGAACTTCTTTGACCCCGACAGGATGGCCAAGGCGTTCGGATTGCCGGAGAACGAGGAGATTCTGACCTGCCTCGCCCTCGGCTATGCCGCAGAGGGAACGAAACCATTGGCCAATCACAGCAGCCGCAAGCCGATTGAAGAAACGGTGACATACCTATGATGGAGACTGAGGAAAAAGCCGTATGGCTGAAGCATAACAGCGGAAACTGCTGCCAGTCGGTGACTGAGGCTTTAATGGGGGATAACTTTCCTGAGGGGATAACTCCCGAAGCACTCAACCGCCTGGCATCGGGCTTCCGCACAGGTATGGGTGGTATGGAAGCCACTTGTGGGGCATTGTGTGGAGCAGTCATGGCGGCTGGTCTGAAGACTGGCGGCATTGAGGCTGGAAAGCTTGCCAGGCAAATGCACGAGAGGTTTACGGAACTTTCTGGGGCCAGTATCTGCAAGGTGCTTAAAAGCCGTGGAGCAGACGGGAAGATTGTGTGCGAGTGTGATGACTGTGTTCGCCATGCTGTCCGGGCTTACAAGGAAATAATGAAGTGATGTCATGGTGATCTGACTGAAACGGGAATATGACCCCAATGGAGTCAACGGATGGCCTGCGGTGGAAAATATGACCACGCGTTATTAAAAAGCCTGACTTGCCTGTTGATATAGGAGTCAAGGACCATCACGCCATCGGCAGCGGTAAGGAAGATGTTCCATGTTGACACCAAGGAAGACTATGAACGGCATGCTTTGGGCTGTGGAGATGAGCCGGAAGGATCTCAGGCATTCCAAGCAAACCGTCAGTCGGCGGTCACATTGCTCTTCGCTTTCCGCGATCTGTAAAAACATGCCTTTGTGCTGAAAGACTGCATGGAACAGGCATTAAACGAGAAAAGCCAATGATTGAAGCAGGACTGAGACATACAAGCGACTTGGTAGTTACGAACGAGATGACAGCCTTGGCCATCGGTTCTGGCGATATGCCCGTACTGGCCACGCCAGCCATGCTGGCACTGATGGAGAATGCCGCCATGATGGCGGTGAAGGATGCATTGGCGGAGGGCCAGACCACTGTGGGTGGTTATATAGAGTCTTCGCATCTGAATCCGGCAAAAGTCGGTGATACAGTGGAAGCCATTGCCGATGTGACGAAAGTAGATGGAAAGAAGATTTATTTCCATGTGGCTGTCTATTGTGGCGATACTCTTCTTGGCGAGGGCAGACACTTGCGCTTTGTAGTAGAACGAAAGAAATTTATGACGAGACTATAAGCTTGCCGAAAATTTATAGTCGCCATGAACGACTATTCCCGTTTGGGTATGGTGAACCGGCATCGGCATAGAGACCTGCTGAAGCCAGACGGACAATGTATAGGCAGCGGCTATTGTTATTCCGGCTGTGTGTCGGACAGGACAGTTCCCGGGGTGGATACGGCTTTGACCGTCAGAAGTGGCATATACCCGATACGCTCCGTACCTCGGATTATCGCGGGTATCTGTATGGTGACTGCTTACACGATGATTTCAGGTGAGTTTCATTAATCTGACTGGCCTGATTTATTGTATATGTCTGTCATATTATCGTTTCGGAAGTTATGCCACTAAAATACTTTTTTAAGAAATCCCCCGTCAAACGTTTCAACTGATTGTTGTATCTTTGTCTTATAATTACGGATGTACACTTTATAAACTTGAGAATAGGTTATGGCGAACGATGTGGTTCTTACTCCCATGATGAAGCAGTATTTTGAATTTAAGGATCAGCATCCCGATGCCGTACTGCTTTTCCGGTGCGGTGACTTCTATGAAACCTACTCGGACGATGCTGTCGCGGCATCGGAAATTTTGGGAATTACTTTGACAAAAAGAGCCAACGGACAGGCAAAAACCGTAGAGATGGCAGGATTTCCGCACCATGCACTCGATACATATCTGCCCAAACTGGTAAGGGCCGGGAAGAGAGTGGCCATCTGCGACCAGCTTGAAGACCCCAGACTGACCAGGAAACTCGTAAAAAGAGGCATCACCGAACTTGTCACTCCCGGAGTATCCATCAATGACAATGTACTTAATCATAAAGAAAACAACTTCCTGGCTGCCGTACACTTCGGAAAGTCGGCTTGTGGAGTGGCTTTCCTTGACATATCTACCGGAGAATTCCTAACGGCCGAAGGACCTGCCGACCATATCGATAAACTGCTGAACAACTTTGCACCTAAAGAAATACTTTTCGAACGTGGCAAACGTGGCATGTTTGAGGGGAACTTCGGGATGAAGAGCGCTGTCTTTGAGCTTGATGACTGGGTGTTTACCGAACAGACCGCCACGCAGAAGCTTCTGCGGCATTTTGAGACTAAAAACTTGAAAGGATTCGGGGTGGATCACCTGAAGAACGGAATTATCGCATCAGGAGCCATTCTGGTATATCTGGAAATGACACAGCATACACAAATAGGGCATATCACCTCGCTGACACGCATTGAAGAAGAACGTTACGTGCGGCTCGACAAGTTTACCATACGGAGTCTGGAACTAATCAGTAGCATGAACGAGGATGGGGCAAGCCTGATTGATGTCATGGACCATACCATATCGCCTATGGGAGCCCGCCTGTTGAAACGATGGATGGTGTTTCCACTCACCAGTGAGGCGCAGATCAGCGAACGGCTTGACATAGTGGAATATTTCTTCCGGGAACCGGAATTCAAACAACAGATAGAAGAACAGCTACACCTGATGGGTGACATGGAACGCATCATATCAAAAGTGGCCGTAGGACGCGTAAACCCCCGCGAACTGGTGCAGCTGAAAACGGCTCTTCAGGCTATAGAACCCATCAAAAAAGCCTGTATGAAAGCCAAAAACAACAGTCTGCGCTATATGGGCGAACAGCTAAACGAGTGTGAGGTGATGCGCAACCGCATTGCACGTGAAATAAAAGACGACCCTCCAGTGCTACTCAACAAAGGGGGAGTAATTGCCGATGGAGTAAATGCCGGACTTGACGAACTGCGCCGCATTGCTTTCTCGGGCAAAGACTACCTGTTGCAGATACAACGGCGCGAAAGCGAAAAAACAGGCATCCCAAGTCTCAAAATCGGTTACAACAATATTTTCGGATACTATATCGAAGTGCGGAATGCGCACAAAGACAAGGTTCCCGCTGAATGGATACGCAAACAGACACTGGCCAACACCGAACGGTATATCACGCAGGAACTGAAAGAATATGAGGAGAAGATACTGGGAGCCGAAGACAAGATTCTCATAATGGAAAACAAGCTTTATGCCGATCTTGTGGCGGCACTTACCGAATACATCCCTACCATTCAGGTCAACGCTAACCAGATAGCACGGCTCGACTGCCTGCTCTCTTTTGCCAGCATTGCTACAGCCAACCGGTACGTGCGGCCTGTCATAGACAACAGCAACGTGATTGACATCCGGCAAGGGCGGCATCCCGTAATAGAACGGCAGATGCCGATGGGAGAGAACTATATTGCCAATGATGTGATGATAGACTCAGACTCCCAGCAGATTATCATCATCACGGGTCCGAACATGGCCGGAAAGTCGGCATTGTTACGCCAGACGGCCCTTATCACCATCATGGCACAGATAGGAAGCTTCGTACCCGCTGACAGCGCGCGTATCGGGATGGTGGATAAGGTGTTCACTCGCGTTGGAGCCAGCGACAACATCTCGGCGGGGGAGTCTACTTTCATGGTGGAGATGAACGAAGCCGCCAACATACTGAACAATCTCTCACCGCGAAGTCTCGTACTCTTTGACGAATTGGGAAGAGGCACATCGACCTACGACGGCATATCCATAGCATGGGCCATTGTGGAGTATATCCACGAGCATCCCAAAGCGCATGCACGCACGCTCTTTGCCACGCACTATCATGAGCTGAACGAGATGGAGAAGAATTTCCCGCGCATCAAGAACTACAATGTATCGGTCAAGGAAATAGAAAATAAAGTAGTGTTTCTTCGCAAGCTCGAAAGGGGAGGAAGCGAACATTCTTTCGGTATTCATGTGGCCAAGATGGCCGGTATGCCTCGCAACATTGTAGCACGGGCCGGCAAAATTCTGAAACAGCTGGAAAGCGAAAAACAGAACAGGAGGGCAGGACGCGTTGAAACACTTCGTGAAACCGGAAAGAGCAGTGTCCAGCTCAGCTTTTTCCAGCTTGATGATCCCGTGCTGAGCCAGATACGCGATGAGATTCTACACCTTGATGTAAACAACCTTACGCCCATTGAGGCTCTGAACAAGCTCAACGATATAAAGAAAATTCTTAAAGGGAAATAGGAGAGGAAAAACCTCGTCTGCTGAGGGCCGACTGCCTGCACGGAGGGTATTTAAGTAGCCAATATCCCGCTGATTTGTTATCGGTTGTTTTTTGCCTTTCAGAATACTTTTTCCGTGATTTTTCTGTGCCTGAGGCATCTGAAGCCAATGGGATGGGAAAAGATGAGGATGACGTGATCCCCGCGTCAATCACCCGGCAGGGCTTATTGCGATGTCCGGCTTTCTTGTTTTCAATCATGACACTCAGGCTGTTGCGACAAAAAAACTAAACACAAAAAGAAAGGGGATGAATCAAAAAACTTGGTTTTGACACACCCCCTTTTGTTATATTGAATAAGTATAGATTACTTGTTCAAAGCTGTGGCAACATCAACAGCGCATGCTACAGAGCAACCTACCATCGGGTTGTTGCCGATTCCTAAGAATCCCATCATTTCCACATGGGCAGGAACTGATGAAGAACCGGCGAACTGAGCGTCTGAGTGCATACGGCCCATCGTATCGGTCATACCGTATGAAGCCGGTCCGGCAGCCATGTTGTCCGGGTGGAGAGTACGGCCCGTACCACCACCTGAAGCTACCGAGAAGTATGGCTTGCCAGCGAGGACACGCTCTTTCTTGTAAGTACCAGCAACCGGGTGTTGGAAACGGGTAGGGTTAGTAGAGTTGCCTGTGATAGATACGTCTACATTTTCTTTCCACATGATTGCTACACCTTCGCGAACGTCATCGGCGCCGTAGCATTTTACTTTAGCACGAGGACCGTTAGAGTAGGCTGTTTCACGTACTGTTCTCAATTCGCCAGTATAATAGTCGAACTGAGTCTGGACATATGTAAATCCGTTGATACGGGAAATGATCTGAGCCGCGTCTTTACCAAGGCCGTTCAGGATACAGCGCAAAGGCTCTTTACGTACCTTGTCGGCTTTTGCAGCGATTTTGATGGCGCCTTCAGCAGCAGCGAATGACTCGTGACCTGCAAGGAATGCAAAACATTTTGTTTCTTCGCGGAGCAACATGGCTGCAAGGTTTCCGTGTCCAAGACCTACTTTACGGTCATCGGCGACAGAACCCGGTATACAGAATGACTGCAAGCCTATGCCGATTGCCTCGGCAGCTTCAGCTGCGTTTTTACAACCTTTCTTAATAGCGATGGCACAACCTGTTACATACGCCCATTTGGCGTTTTCAAAGCAGATAGGCTGAGTCTCTTCACAAGTTTTATAAGGATCAAGACCATATTGATCGCAGATAGCATTAGCTTCTTCGATGTCTTTGATACCGTTTGCGTTCAAAGCAGCAAGAATCTGTTTGATACGACGGTCCTGGCTTTCAAATTTCACTTCTCTAATCATTGTCTTTTCCTCCTTATATTATTCCTGACGTGGGTCAATATGTTTAACTGCGCCTTGTTCTGTCGTAAAGCGTCCGTAAGTACCGGTTACTTTCTTTAATGCTTCGTTGGCATCGGTTCCTTTCTTGATCTCGTCCATAAATTTGCCAAGGTGAACAAACTCATAACCGCAGATCTCATCGTTTTCGTCCAATGCAATAGTTTTGATATAGCCTTCAGCCATTTCAAGGTAACGGGAACCTTTTGCCAAGGTTCCGTATAATGTTCCTACCTGACTACGAAGGCCTTTACCTAAATCTTCAAGTCCTGCACCGATCATCAGACCGCCTTCTGAGAAAGCGGATTGTGTACGTCCGTATACGATTTGAAGAAACAGTTCTCTCATTGCCGTATTGATTGCATCGCATACCAGGTCAGTATTCAATGCTTCCAGAATGGTTTTTCCGGGAAGAATTTCTGAAGCCATAGCCGCAGAGTGAGTCATACCGGAACAACCGATAGTCTCAACCAAGGCTTCTTGGATAATACCGTTCTTAACGTTAAGAGTCAGCTTACAGGCACCTTGCTGAGGAGCACACCAGCCGATGCCATGTGTCAAACCAGAGATATCAACGATTTCTTTTGCCTTTACCCATTTTCCTTCTTCAGGAATTGGAGCAGGTCCATGATTAGGACCTTTCTTCACAACACACATGTGTTCTACTTCGTGTGAATAAGTCATATTATTGCGTTTTTTGTAAAATGAATTTTGCAACCCTTGATTAATAATCGGCAGAGATATTCTATATCTCTTCGTTTTGCCGGCAAAATTACGCTTTATATTCATGTTCTGCAATAATTGAGACTCTTGTTTTTACTATTTTTATCATATTGCCGGTATTTTCCGGACTTTTTTGAGCATTCCTTTTTTCTTTTTTGTGATTGTAGCCAGTCTTTTAGATAGGAATTTTCTTTTTTTACATTGTTTAAATAATATTGATTTTTAAAGATAAGGAGTAAGTCTTGATTGGAACTATTAATTTTGCGGTATTAAATAACAAGATGGTTCAATAACACCTGTAAATTGAATAAGGCATGCTAAAGTTTTTGAAGAATTGGACTCTTCCGGTAGCTATGCTTGTAGGAGTGTCCGTTTATTTTATGTTTGCCAGATTCTCATTTCTGGCTTCTTTGAAACCAGCTGTATTCACATCAGTCGAAATATTGACTCCCGCTCTTATTTTTGCACAGTTATTGTTAACATTCTGTAAAATAGACCCGCATGATTTGAAGCCTGCTTGGTGGCATCTTTGGTTGTTGGCATTTCAGCTGGTCTCATGTCTTATAATTGCCGGTATTTTGTTGTTGGGTGGTATGAGTGAGGTTTATAGGGAAGTTCTTGAAGGAGCGATGGTTTGCCTGATTTGTCCTACAGCCACGGCGGCAGCCGTGATAACGGGTAAGTTAGGAGGAAATGCGGCAAGTCTTACAACCTATACATTGGCATCTAATCTTTTGGCGGCGATAGTTGTCCCTTTATTGTTTCCTTTGGTTGAACCTCATGCAGACATGTCGTTTTTTGCTGCGTTCTTGAGAATATTTGGTAAAGTTTTTCCTTTATTATTGTGTCCCTTTATTGTGGCTATGTTATTATGTCGGTTGTTTCCTGCCGTACACTATTGGCTGGCTCATTTTAGCAATGCTGCATTTTATATGTGGGGAATTGCCTTGGCTATCGTATGCGGACAGACAATTCGATCTATTGTAAATAGTGATGCGCCGGAATATGTGCAATGTCTGGTTGCAGCAGGGGCATTAGTGACTTGTGTGTCGCAGTTCTTTTTAGGAAGGCATATAGGGACGCGGTATGGCGAGCGAGTCAGTGGTGGACAGGCATTGGGACAGAAAAATACGGTTTTGGCTATTTGGATGGCATATACATATTTAAATCCTTTGTCGTCTGTCGCTCCTGGTACGTATGTATTGTGGCAAAACATCATTAACAGTCATCAGTTGTGGAAAAAGCGTAAGAAAAAGGATAAAACGACAAGGGCGGTACGTGAGTCCTTAATAAGCTTAAAAACGAAGCCGGCTGGCTTGCATGCTCAATAGCATATTCTTGTAACGCTTCCGGCATGCCATCGTAAAAACAGCAGGCGGTCATGCGGCCGATGACGCAACCCGATCATCAGTCCCGTCCTCCCTTTTCCGTCTGCAATCATCCGTATATCCTTGAATACCTTACCGGCATGGCATATAAGGGTCATGACTGTCCGCGAAGCCGATGCGGATACGGCATCGTCAGGAATCATAGGGGTTTGAGGAAAGGCACCGGCCTGAAGAATACGCGGCTTTCATGTCCGGCAGGCCTTCCGCAGGACATTTCAGGGCACAGCCGGCACGGCGTTGACAGACCCGGTATGCGGCGCTCCGTCACATCCGGACAAGTCGCTCCGGCCGCCCCTTGCAGGGCAGGCTGTGTGCCCGGATACCATGAAAATGAAGATTTATCAGGTTAAACTATGTTAAACGGGGGGGGGTAATAATAAAACGCTAATTTTGCAGAATAAAATGCCTTGGACGGACGGGTAAAGGGTTCCGCTGTCTGTCTGAGGAGGCATAAAATGAACGGACAGAACCCGCCATCAATAAAACTATTTGTCATGAAAAAGTCAGATGATATTTTAAGGCCAGCCAAAGTATTGGTAGTCGGTAGTTGCAACACAGATATGATGGTGAAGGCAAAGCATCTTCCTGCTCCGGGAGAAACAATTCTCGGAGAGAAATTTTACATGATTCCTGGAGGAAAGGGGGCTAATCAGGCTGTAGCGGTTGCCCGTTTAGGAGGTGAGGTGACTTTTGTATGCAAGACCGGCAATGATATTTTCGGGCATCAATCCCGGCAATTATTCGGGGAAGAAGGCATTGATATTTCTTATATGCTTTCGGATAAGACTAACCCTTCGGGAGTAGCATTGATAATAGTCAATGAAAAAGCGGAGAATTGTATTGTTGTAGCTTCGGGAGCCAATGCCAATCTGTTGCCGGATGATTTGCGGTTTATCGATTCTGTAATGGATGCTTATGATGTTATTTTGATGCAGCTTGAAATTCCGATGGAAACGGTGATCTATGTCGCGAAACTGGCGCATGAGAAAGGTAAACGGGTGATTCTGGATCCTGCGCCGGCACAAGATCTGCCTCGGCAGCTGCTGCAAAGTGTGAGTATCATTACTCCCAATAAAACCGAGGCTCAAATAATATCGGGTGTGGCCATAACGGATGAGACTTCTGCCGTGAGAGCCGCAGAAGTCATTGCAGGAATGGGAGTAGAGAGGGTTATTGTAACTTTGGGGGCCAAAGGGTGTCTGGTTTATTCCGGAGGAACAGCCGGGTTTGTTCCTGCCTGTAAAGCAGAGGCCGTTGATACGACTGCGGCTGGTGATACATTTAATGGCGCATTGGCCGTAGCGCTGATCGAACGTAAGAATGTGGCAGATGCCGTAAGTTTTGCCTGTAAGGCTGCTGCTATTTGTGTGACCCGTATCGGAGCACAGACTTCGGTACCCTATCGTGCTGAAGTGGATAATTTTCAATCAATAAGTTCCATATAATAGGGGGATGGATTCCTGTCTTTTTTTTATTCTTTATATAATTATAAAAATCAACCGCTATGTTTATCATTGAAAACTATGTACTGGCTGTTGTCTTTTGCTTTGTCACCATGCTTTGTTGGGGATCATGGGGCAATACTCAGAAACTGGCCTCTAAAACGTGGAGATACGAATTCTTTTATTGGGACTATGTGTTGGGTATCGTATTCGCTTCTCTTGTTTTTGCTTTGACCTTAGGCAGTTCAGGCAGTGAGGGACGAGGTTTTTTTATTGACTTGATGCAGGCTGATGCTCATAATATGGCGAGTGCCTTTGCAGGGGGAATCATATTTAATGCTTCTAATATTCTGTTGTCTGCCTCTATCGCTATTTGTGGAATGTCTGTAGCTTTTCCTGTAGGGGTGGGGCTGGCTCTTGTGCTGGGAGTACTCGTCAATTACTTCGGAGCCGCGAAAGGGGAGCCGTTTTATATCTTTTCAGGCGTGCTGTTAATAGCCATAGCCATAATCTTGAACGGGTTAGCCTATAAAAAGGCTTTAGCCGGTTCTAAGAAAGTATCAGGCAAGGGACTGATTTTATCTGTTGGCGCTGGTATCATTATGGCTTTCTTTTATCGCTTTGTGGCAGCTTCGATAGATTTGAACAATTTTCAAGATCCGTCAGCAGGAAAAATGACTCCTTACACGGCAGTTTTCATCTTTTCTTTGGGTATTTTGGCCAGTAATTTTATTTTTAACACAATTGCTATGAAGTTTCCCGCAGAAGGCAGGCCGGTTTCCATTTCCGGCTATTTTAAAGGCAAGCGGAAGACTCATCTGGTTGGTATATTAGGAGGAATTATCTGGTGTATAGGTCAGGAGTTCAGTATAATCGCTTCTGAGAAAGCGGGAGCCGCCATTTCCTATGGACTGGGACAGGGAGCCACACTGGTGTCCGCGCTTTGGGGAATTTTGATATGGAAAGAGTTCAAGGGAGCTCCCGCGGTTTGCGGAAAGTTGAACACAGCCATGTTCATACTGTTTGTGGCAGGGCTGGGGCTTCTTGTCTATGCGGGTGCTTGAGCGAACCGTCTGGGTATTCAATTTTTTAACGTTATATTTTTATCATTAACCTTATAGAACATGAAAAGAAAGAAAGACAAAGTGCCAGGGAGCACGAATTTCCGTTATGCCCGGCCGTTCCTTACGGTAGGGCTGGCATTGGCTTTCTCTCTTCCGGCAGGAGCCGAAAGCATGCTGTCGGGGGGGGGTAATCCGGCCGGTTATCAGCAGGCAGACCAGCAGAGGACCGTATCGGGCCAGGTGACGGACGAGAAAGGGGAGCCCATGATTGGCGTTTCCGTACTGGTAAAGGGGACCAAGACGGGCGCCATTACAGATTTCAACGGTAATTTCAAGATTGACGTTCCGGCGGGAGCGCGGGAATTCCAGGTTACCTACATGGGATACAAGCCGCAGACCGTGAGAATAACGGGCGGCAATATGGTGATAAGCATGGAGCCGGACAACCAGCTGCTGGACGAGGTGGTAGTGGTGGGCTACGGAACCCAATCGAAAAGAAATGTGACAGGAGCGATTTCGAAAATCACGATGTCCGGAACGGAGACTCTTCCCAATACAAACGTTACCCAGTCATTAAGGGGACGTGTGGCGGGAGTACAGTTTACTGACAATGGCCGCCCCGGACAGAATGGAAGCATACTGATACGTGGCCCTAGATCATTGAGCGCGGATAATAATCCGTTGATTGTGCTTGACGGAGTTATTTATAACGGTGCGGTATCGGATATAAACCCTAATGATATCTTGTCTATGGAAGTCCTAAAGGATGCCAGCGCATCGGCCATTTACGGCTCTAGGGCCGCCAACGGCGTGATTTTGATTACATCCAAGAAAGGGACAACGGAGAAACCTGCCATCAAACTGAATATGATGTATGGTTTTTCTGATCCCGGATATACCGTTAAGCTCTTGTCCCCGGAAAGGTATATACAAAAGGTATTGGACTTCAGGCGGGAGAGAGGCCTGGAAGCAGACAGGGAGAATGTGGCGAGTTACCTTGCTCCGAATGAGGCCGAAAATTATTTGGCCGGCAGGACTATAGATCCTTGGGATGTCGGCACGCAGGATGCGGGTATACAGTCATACGATCTAAGCATTTCGGGCAGAACTGAAAAGGTTGACTATTATATGTCGGCCGCTTGGTCTGAAGAGAAAGGCATCATCGTGAATGATAAACAGAATCGGGCTTCTTTCAGAATCAATCTTGATGCACAAGTCACCGATTGGCTCACTGTAGGTACTAATTCGATTTATGCAAGACGGGATTTGTCGGGCAGGAGAACCAATTTAGAAAGAATGATGCGTACCAGTCCTTACGGCAGTATGTATAATGAGGACGGTACTCCAAGAGAATTTGTTGTGGATGGCGAGACTTCCGTAGTCAATATGCTTTATGAAGCATATTATAAATCGAATGAGAATATACAGGATAACTTGTTTGCCACATTTTATGCCAATGTGAAGATTCCTTTCATTGAAGGGCTGTCCTATAAGATCAACGCCTCTCCCAATTTAAGATGGACGCATGTTTATAATGCTTCCATGCAGGATAAGAGCAAGCCGAATAATATGAAATCTGCCAGTAAGACAAACAGTAATTATTATGACTGGATGATTGAAAACATCATTAATTATAACAGGTATCTGACAAAAGATCATTTTATAGATGTCACATTGCTATACAGCCGGAATGCATCGAAGTATGAAACCACTACTGCCAACGCCTCCATGATGAGTTCAGATGCCTTGGGATGGAACAATCTGGGCCTGGGTGAAACCCAAACGGTTACTTCGGGAGCGCAGGAAGTTCAGGGTGTTTCCTATATGGCCCGCTTGAATTATCGTTTTAAGGATAAATACCTGGCTACGTTTACAGTGCGCAGGGATGGCAGCTCTGTGTTTTCAGCCAATCATAAGTATGCTACTTTCCCTTCAGCCGCGTTGTCATGGCTGGTGTCAGAAGAAAGTTTTATGAAAAGACTGAAATTTGTTGATATGCTGAAACTAAGGGTTTCCTATGGTGCTACGGGCAATCAGGCGATTAGTCCCTACCAGTCATTGAGCAAGCTGGGCTCTTCTCAGTATGTATTTGGAGACGGGGGCACCACTTCGCTTGGGTATTATCCTTCCAATATGGCTAACCCTGAATTGAAGTGGGAAACAACCTATACTGCCAACTTGGGACTGGATTTTGAGATTCTGAAAGGAAGAATTGGCGGTACCATTGAATGGTATAAAATGGAGACGAAGGATCTGCTGGTGAAAAGGGCTCTTCCACAAATGGCGGGTTTCCCTAATGTGTGGGCGAATTTAGGACAGGTAAACAATGACGGGGTGGAAGTAACTTTGAATACGGTAAATATCCGGTACAAGGATTTTGAATGGAGCTCTGATTTGACTTTTTCATATAATCGTAATAAAATAGTCCATCTTTATTATTCGGATACAGATGGTGACGGAAAGGAAGATGACGATATTGGCAATAGATGGTTTAGAGGACAACCTATTACGGTATGTTATGACTACGTGTTTGATGGCATTTATCAGGAAGGAGAAGACTTGCCGGCCGGTTCCAAGCCGGGGGATGTCAAGGTCAAAGACTTGAACGGTGATGGTATGATAACGGCTGATAAGGACAGAAAGATTATCGGTCAGGGCGGCCAGCCTAAGTTCCGCTGGGGTATCAATAACAATTTCCGGTATAAGAACTTCACTTTATCATTTTTCATCAATTCCATGCAGGGATGGATCTCTGGATTCCCTTTGGTGAGCAAACCGCCTGTAGACCGTTCTGTGAACTTTATTGACGTAGGCTGGTGGACTCCTGAGAATAAGTCACAAAGCCGTCCGTCATTGACATCTGATAACAAATATGCCCTCATTTGGTACTATAGCCGTAATTTTGTAAGAATACAGGATGTGTCTTTGAGTTATGATGTACCCAGGTCATTGCTGGATAAATTCAGGTTATCCGCATTGAGACTTTTTGTCAGCGGTAAGAATTTATATACGTTTACAGACTGGATTGGGAGTGATCCGGAAAGCGGGGGAACTGACTGGGATGAGATGTATCCTATGCCAAGGACTATTGTATTTGGACTTAATATCGGTTTTTAATTAATGAATGAATTATGAAATATATAAGATTGACAATTGTTTGTATAGTATGTTTCTTGAGTACGGTTTTACTGAATTCTTGCGATGACGGCTTTCTGAACGAAGTGCCGCTATCTCAATTGACCAATGACAATGTGCTGACTTCGGCCGAAGGCTTTGAGGATTGCATAAACAGTCTGCATGATCAGGCAAGGGAAGAATTGGCAGGAGATGATCGGCACCGGTTTTTCAATATGTTTACGGGCACTGATATTATTACCGTAGGACAACTGGGTGAAATAATGTTCAGAAATTATGAGACTTTTCTCACTCCTGATACGGATGCTTCCTCCCGTACATGGAACTGGTTGTATACCACATTGATTCCTTATTCGAATAATATCATTGAAAATGCCGGTCGGGAAGATTTGGAGCACATTTGGAAAAGTGAGGAAGAGAAAAACGCGGTTATTGCCGAGGCAAAATTTTTTAGGGCCTATGCCTATAATATATTGGCCAGTCTTTATGGCGGTGTGCCTATCGTTGATCATTGTATCACGGCACCCAAAACGGACTTTGTTCGTGCCAGCAGAAAGGAGGTATATGAGTTCGCTGCTAAAGATTTGGAGTTTGCTTCAGCTTGGTTGCCTGAAACGGTGGATAAGGATAAGGAGGGAAGAATTGTGAAAGCCGCCGCGGATCATTTGTTGTCTGAAGTTTACATTAGTCTGGAAGAATATGATAAATCCATAGAGAGTGCGACTGATGTGATTGATTGTGGGTTATATGAACTGATGACGGAACGGTTTGGCGTATCAAAGGATGAGCCGGGAGATGTGTTCTCTGATTTGTTCAAGGAAGGCAACATGAACCGGAGTTCGGGAAATAGGGAATCCATTTGGGTCTGGCAGTATGAGGAAGGCACTCCCGGCGGTGGAGGTACCATGGGAGGTAATCACATGATACGAGGCGCTCTTCCTTTTTTGGCTCAGCTGACAGATCCGGATGGTAAACTTGGAATGAGCATGCAGGTCGATACGGTGGGAAGAGGAGTGGCTATAATGCGCCCGACAACCTATTTTTTGTATGATTTGTGGAAAGATGGCGGGAATGACATGCGTAACTCAGAATATAATATTAAAAGAAATTTTTATTATAATAATAAGGCATCGGCTTATTTTGGCAAGAAAGTGGAGCCTAAGACAACGGATATTGACACCCTTCAGAGGATTTATCCTTATCCTAGAAAAGTGGAAGGCAGGGCATGGCTGGACAATGCTACGAGCGGACGTACCGCAAAAGACTTTATTGTATACAGACTGGCGGAAACTTATTTGTTGAGAGCCGAGGCTTATTTTAGAAAAGGCGACCTGACCCGTGCGGCACAGGATATCAATAAGGTGAGGAATCGTGCTCATGCACTTCCGGTTGCTGAATCTGAAATAGATTTGGATTATATTTTGGATGAAAGGGCGCGTGAGCTGATTCTTGAAGAGCCTCGCAGGAGGACACTTTGCCGTGTAGGCAAGCTGGTGGAGCGTGTCAGAAAGTATAATATGAATGAAGAGACACGTAGCACGATCAGTGAGAAGCACAATCTTTATCCCATTCCCCAAGGGGTCATCGATGCCAATTTCAGTGTGAGGCTGGAGCAGAATCCGGGATATTAGGAAAGAAATGACCCGGATTAGGCTCACAGATTATAACGTACAACTATGTTCCATATATTGTTTGCATTTTTAACAGCTTTGACAGTACCTCAGAAACCTTCTTTACAAGAAGGAATCATTCTGAAAAGGGAATTTATTTATGAGAAGGCTCCTTTTGCCGAGTGCCATGCGTCTTCTGTCGAGACCACTGACGATGGTCTGATAGCCGCTTGGTTTGGAGGCAGTAAAGAGGGTAATGCGGATGTTGAAATATGGATTTCCCGTTGCAGAGACGGGAAATGGACGGATCCGGTTTCGGTAGCCGGTGGAATACAGCCTGACGGCAGGCGCTATCCCTGTTGGAATCCTGTGTTGTTCCAGATCCCTCAAGGGCCTTTGTTATTGTTTTATAAGGTCGGGCCCAGTCCTAGCCGGTGGTGGGGAATGCTGAAGAAATCTGTAGACGGAGGGCAGAGCTGGTCTGAAGCGGTGCGGCTTCCGGATGGGGTTCTGGGACCTGTAAAGAACAAGCCGTTTTTGGCTTCTGATGGAAGACTGATTTGCCCGTCGAGCACAGAATTGAGTCCAGACGAAGGCTGGAGACTGCATTTTGAAGTCACTCCCGATGAGGGACAATCTTGGGCCATGACTCCGCAGCTGCCTGATCCTGATAGCTTGAATGCGATCCAGCCTAGTATCCTTGACCATGGAGAGGGAGTCTTACAAGCCGTTGCGAGGAGTAAAGACGGAGGCGTGACGCACTCATGGTCGTATGATAATGGCAGGACATGGGGAAAAGTGAGGCCTTTGGGACTTCCGAATCCCAATTCGGGGACTGATGCAGTGACTCTTCGTGAAGGATTCCATGTGCTGGTTTATAATCATTCAGACAGGCCGGCCAATAAATGGTCCGGCCTGAGGTCTCCGTTGAATGTCGCGGTATCTGCCGATGGAGTCCATTGGGAGAATATTGTGGAATTGGAGAGGCTGGAAGATGGGAAAGGAGAGCTTTCTTATCCGGCGGTTATACAGGGAAGAGATAATCTGATTCATATTACTTATACCTGGAAGAGGCGGAAAATAAGGCACGTGATCCTTGATCCTGAGATTATTCTTAACAAATATCCGGAGTTGCGTAAGGAGATAGAGCGTAATAAGGAGGCAAGGATGGTGCAATCTGTCATTTTCGATACTGATGTCGGCAATGACATTGATGATGTACTGGCATTGGCTATGCTGTATAATTATCAGAAACGCAAGAAAGTCAGCTTGCTGGGCATTACAATAAATAAGGCGAATAAAAAGACTGTACCGTTTATTGATATAATGGATCATTGGTATGGTGACGGAAACACGCCTGTAGGGTTTATCGGTGCGGAAGGGCCTGCCCCTGAAGACGGGAAATATCTGGAATCTGTAGTGACGGCTGAAAATAAGAACGGGGAACCGCTTTTTAAAAGGACAATGGCCGGGCAGTCTGCAGTGCCCGAAGGATGGAAGTTACAGCGAAAATTATTGTCTGAGCGGCCCGATCATTCGGTAACTGTCATTTCTGTCGGATTCTTGTCTAATCTGTACAGGCTTTTGAAGTCCGGTCCGGATGAATATTCAGTCTTGTCAGGATATGAATTGGTTCGTAAAAAAGTAAGGCTCCTGTCTGTTATGGCCGGTGATTTTAAGGATACGGCCAGGGCTGAGTACAATGTGAAAAATGATGTGCCGGCGGCTGCTTATGTGTTTGAAAACTGGCCTGGAAGAATTGTAACAGGAGGCTGGGAAGTAGGAGCCGGGATAAAATATCCGGCTGCAAGTATTGAAGAGGATTTTGACGAGCTTCATCCTTTAAGGATAGGATACGGCAGTTTTGACTCTATGCCTTATGACAGGCCCTGCTGGGATTTGATTTCTGTCTTTGTCGCGGTGGAAGGGTGCCGTTATGGATTATCTCTTTCCAAACCGGGAGTTGTGAAAGTAAGTCCTGAGGGATGTACTACGTTTTCTGAAAGAATCAACGGACCGCATCAATGCTTACAGCTGGATCCGTCTGGGAAGAATGGACTGGTTCATGCTTTGGTTGAGGCAGTGACGGGTAAAAAGAAACGATAAGGCGGAATCCTGATGGAAAAGGTAATTTGTTTTATAGGGATTGCAGTGGTGACAATTATAAATTTGTGCTGCGACAGAAAGGAGAGTGCGGGTGATGAAACCGGGAATAATGTTTTGGCCGGCAACGTGTTCTCTGATAATTGTCATTCTCTTTCCGGTAAGCCCCTTAGGATACCGGTCTGGAAAATAGAATCTGATGGATGATAAAACGGGATTAAAAAACAGGCTTGTCTCTGATATATGGCTTGCCATTGGACTGACATTCAGTGGCAGGCTATACTGTTAGCGTGATTCCGATGAATTGTGAATTGTATTTGCCGCTACATAAAAGGCAGGAAATGGATTTATAACCGGTGGCGGATGGTTCCTTCCTCATCGATAAGCAGGATAGTAAGTTCCCCGTTGGGAAGAAAGGGAGCGGCATGCTGATAACAGCGGTAGGTTAACGCGTTGAAAAAGAGAGAAGAGTCTTCGGCAGACAGTCCCGTCCATAATTCACGCGCCAATGTAATATGGCCTATAAAATCAATTGCTGCGGACGAACAGCCTGCATCTTGGGCAAGTGCTTTCAGGAAATCTTTGTTCATAGCCGCCTTTTTGCTGTGAGTGTCGAGGTGTCCTTCAGCCAGTTTGACAGCCTTTCCAATCATGATGCCCAAGGTGACGCGCCGCATGCCTGTTTCGTGAGCCATTTGCAGTGTGCGTCCGATAAAGTTCCCGTAATGGACGAATGCTTGCGGAGGGAGTCCGGGATACAGCCGTTTCACATAACGCTCGCTCTTTGCACCGCAGTTGATAACCAGCCGGCCGGCGTTCATGGCTTTGCACACTTCTATTCCGCAACGGACGGAATTGACGAATGCTTCGTTGGAAAACGGTTGTACAATGCCCGATGTACCCAGTACTGACAGCCCGCCGATGATTCCGAGTCTGGGATTGAAAGTGCGTCTGGCCAGTTCGCGTCCCGAGGGGATGAAAACCCTCACGTCAATCCCGCCTTGATAAAGTGATCGAAGCTCGTGGCCGATCATTTTTCGCGGAATGGCATTGATTGCAGGTTCTCCAACAGAGATTCCCAATCCCGGAAGGGTAACCGTACCCACGCCTTCGCCTTTGAGAAAATGGATGTCTTCTCCGGATGAAAAGGAGACCGTGGCTCCGATTTCGCAGCCGTCTGTAATATCGGGATCATCGCCCGCATCTTTGACAACACTGGCCGTAGCCGACTTGCCGTCTGCCGACAATGAGACCTTTAATACGGGAATACTTATTTTTTCGCCATCGGGCAAGGCAATACTGCACGCATCGCCCATAGGAATGCCCAGCAAAGCCTGTAAGGCAGCCTTTGCGGCGGCAGTGGCACACGATCCCGTAGTGAGTCCGCTGTGAAGCGGATAGAATACGGGAAGCAGTTTCTCGACAGCTCTCCGAAGACTATGGGTCCCTGTGACGGTCTCGCTGAATGCCGGCAAGGGAGGACGTTTGATTACGTAAGCGGGGATGTGCGTCAGGTACGCGGCCTGAAGTTTTTTTTCAAAGCCTCCGGATGTGCCGCTTTCTTTGGTTACGATGGCATCTGGGCAGATTTCTGAAAAGGCAGTGCCGGCTTCAGGCTCTTTCTCCGGACAATAGTATATCAGCCTGCTCTCAGGAAATCCCTGACGGATTGCTTCCTGAACGGATGCTTCGCGATGAAGTATTCTGAAAAAGCATATAAGCGAGTCATCTGTCCACAACGGGCGTAATTTGCTTATCGTCTGTACGCCCGTCAGTGCTAATATGCGGCGGTGCCCGGCAGCCTTGATACGTTCTGCCGCCTCGTCATAGCTTGTGCACCAGACGATGTTGTCGTATTCCGGCTTCGGATATTGCCTTTCAAGCCGGATGGAAGGAATATTCAGGGATTGGGCCGTCTGTGCAACGGCCTGATGAAGTCCTGTGGCAAAAGGATGTGCGGCATCAATGAGCAGACGGATGTTGTTTTCGCGGCAAAACGTTTGCATACGGCCGGTGTCCATGCCTCCGTCAATGCAGATGCCTTGTCTGCATTCCACTTTCTGCATGTTTCCTTTTGTTGAGTAAAAATATTCTTTTCCGGCCTTTTCGAGTGTCTGTACGGCCGTGCGCCCTTCGGTCGTTCCTCCCAAAATCAGTATCATTGTCTGAAGAGATGCTTGAATTTGTGTGAATAAAGTCTTGACAATTCCTCACGGTTATCAATGGCATCGCCGACTACAATCAAGGTGGTCAGCGTAAGATTGTTTTCCTTGACGATACGTGCCAGGTCTTTCAGTTGTCCGCGACAGATGCGCTGGTCTTTCCATGTAAGTTTGTAACATGCCGCAACCGGCGTGGAAGGAGGGTAGCACTCCGACAGTTCTTTCTGTACGTCATCGGCAATGGCGGCACTGAGATAAATACACATGGTACTTTGCGAGCGCGCCAGCAGATGGAGCTTTTCTTTTTCCGGCATCGGTGTACGTCCCTCGCCGCGTGTAAGAATGATGGTCTGTACGCGTCCGGGGATGGTGAACTGAGATTTCAGTTCGGCGGCGGCGGCCTGGAATGATGAAATGCCCGGAGTGATATGATAGCTCATGTGATAACGGTCAAATAGGCTCATTTGCTCTTCAATGGCTCCGTAAATGCAGGGGTCTCCCGTATGGAGGCGGACAACGAGCAGCCCCTTGTCATAGAACTTTTTCATCAGTTCAAACTGTTCCTCCAGAGTGAGAGATGCCGAGCTGCGCACAACGGCTGTTTCTTTGGCGCAGGATGTCAGTTCACGGGGAACCAGGCTTCCGGCATACAGAATCAGGTCGGCTTTTTCAAGAAACCGCTGTCCGCGGACAGACACGAGGTCCGGATCACCCGGTCCGGCTCCTACAATTTCGATATGGCCTTTACGCATTGCCTGAATATCGAGTGCTGCGGCAAATGTAAGGTGTCTGTCGTCATCCGGCATGCCTTTTTGTTTCTCAAGCACAAGAGGTCCGTAACTGGCCGCTTTAATGGCCGTAGCTTCGGCTACGCCATACACGCCGGTCACTTCGAACACCTTGTCGGAAGGATTCGGAACATCAATTCCCCGCAGCTGATCCGGAGCATAAATATGGATGGGGACACCGGAATAATGATTCTGCAAGACGGGCAGAAGAGGCTCGTCACGTTTCAGTGCGATAGTCGATATGGACGCGACTGAGAGGGGAGAAAGCCTGTGAGCTTTCAGCCCGTTGTCTATATAGGCGGGGATTCCGCCGGGTAACGTTTCTTTCTTGCATCCGATACCCAGGTGAAGGACACGGGGATAGAAGGAAAGTACGGGAACTGACGCCTCATATTCGTATGGAGAAACGGTTATCAGCAGTTCGAAATCCGCCAGATTGATATCCTCAAAATGATGGAACACACAGACATGCCCGGGTAATGAGCTCTCCAGATATTCGGTACCGCGGTCGCGTATGTCCAGTAAAAGAGCGGTAGGATGTCTTTCAACAAACAGACAGATGTACCGGTTCATGTCTTTCCGGCCGGCAGATGTGCGCCAGTTGTATTTTTCGGATAGTGTGTCAAGGGCCCACAGTCCGGTGTTGTCACTTTGCGTAGTGATTACGGCTTTTCCTCCGATGGCAGACGCTATGTGCCGGCTCAGTCTGTTGGCGCCGCCGATATGCCCCGACAACACCGGTATGACGAAACGTCCGGTACTGTCAACGTTAATCACGGCAGGGTCTTTATGTTTGTTGGCCACGCATGAAGCGATATGACGTACACAAATGCCCAAGGCTCCAACGTGTATCAGCGTGTCGAGCTCTTTGAAGTTTTCTTTGATGAATGACGCACAAGAAGAGATTGTCTTGCATCCGTCAATCTCTTTTGTGGTGTATATGGGAGCATTGTTCAGTTCTTTTGAGATGATCTGTGCTACAGGCAGTCCGGTTTTTGAAATAAGTAAGATGGCTTGTCTCATTGTTGTTCTGCTTTTAATACATCAATGGTATTGTATTGGTTAATCTGGATTTTTATCTCATCGGTAATTCTGAATCCGATATGCCGTATGCCTTCTTCAAACAGTCTGCGGCTGTCATCGCCGACGGAATTGAATACAATGACACAGCCCGGAGCCATCAGCGGCTGCAGCTTTTCGATCATGGCTACGAGTTTTCCTCCGTGTCCGCCGATAAATACGGCATCCGGAGTTTCCGCTCCGTTCAAATCGGCATTCATGAAGTCACCGGTTATAGTACGTATGCCGGGTGTTCCGAACTTGCGGCTGTTTGCAGCCATCAGTCCGGCTCCTTCCGCCCGCTGTTCAAATGCGGTTATCTTCAGGTGAGGAAACTGCAGTTTGGCTTCGATGGATACCGAGCCTGTACAGAATCCGATATCCCACAGATGATTCCGGTCTCGCAAGTCGAGCATGCTCAGGCTTAACAGCCTGACAGGCATTTTTGTGATCATCTTTGCACGTCCGTTGAGCAGATGGAATTCCTTTTCCGGAATGCCGAACGGCCGCTTCCGGACATAGTTCCGCTGCAGGATAAGGTTGTTTGGAAAACGGAAACTGCGTTGCGCGGCCTCTTGTAAAGTGCAGGTGGTGATTTGTTCTTCAGACTGGTTGCCCAGTCTCTCGCCAATGTTTATTGTATAGTTGTCATATCCATAATCAAGCATTCTCTGCGCTATGGCGGAAGGTGTCTTGGCCCTGTCTGTGAGAACTCCGATCAGGGGGTCTCCCTCAATGAGAGCCTTGTCGAAAAGCGTCCACTCGTGTCCGGTGAGCGATACCGCTTTCATATCGTGATATGGCAGCAGCAGGCGGTGGGCCAGCATTTGCAAGGAATTGAAATACGGAAAGACGGTTATTTCCGCATCTGGATAGCGATGCATCAGCGTATTGGCAAAGCCGGAAAACAACGGATCGCCCGAAGCAAAGACTACCATGTCAGAATATGGCTCATATTGGGCATACACATGGTCAAGCGGAACGGTGATGCTTATCCACGTAGCTTTTTCCGGAAGAAAGGGCCTTACGATTTCCAAATGCCGGATCCCGCCTGAAAAAACGGCATGGCTTTGAATGGCTTCTCTCTCTTGTGGTGAAAAGGACCGGTCATGACTGTCACTGATACCTATAACGATAAACCGTCTTTTAGCTTTCATGTCTGTACAGATATATCTTTTTGCAATCATATTGTTCATACGTCTCTTCCCGGACGGAACTGCCCGGCGTCATTAAAGCAGAGTACCGAGTTGACCAGTGTGGCGGCCAGATTGCTTCCGCCTTTGCGCCCTTCGACAATAATTTTAGGGATATTGCGGAATGTCTTCACCATGCATTTTGACTCCTTTACATGTACGAATCCTACAGGAGCCGCTATGATTCCTTCCGGAGCGGCCTTTTTCTTCCGTATCAGGTCGCACAGTTCCGTCAGTGCGGTAGGAGCATTGCCGAAAACGTACAATGCATCGGGATGTTCTTCTGCGGCCAGACGGATGCCCGCCTGAGTCCGGGTTATCTGCTCTTCCTTTGCCATGGCCGGCACCCTGTTATCGTGCAGATAGCATTTTACTTCTATCCCCAAACGCCCGAGCGCGCCTTTCCGGATGCCCGATGCCGCCATTGTCACGTCTGTGACGATGGTTTTTATCTTGCCGTCTGCGATTTTCCGGTACAAACGGCTTACGGCTTCCGGATCGGTATACAATATGTTTTCCATGTCAAAATCGGCCGTTGTATGAATGGCGTGCAATAACGCCCATTTATGATCAATCGGAATATCGGGATTCTTCAGTTTTTTTTCAATGATCCTGAAGCTCTGGATCATGATGCCTTGTCCTGTACCGGCATCCGTATCGGCGGCTTCATGGTAATACCCGCGAGGAGTAACCATGATTCCTTCATGAAGATATGACTGGGAGTTTCCGATGATGACAATTGTAAACATGTCTGTCTCTTCAGGATTAAATGTTGCGAGTGTGGCTGTATGTACCGACTGTCCTTTCCGCCCGGCCTGACGTACATAGCCTACCGGGGTATCGGCATTGCGCGCCTGCATGAACAATTCTTTCAGGCGATAGAGCTGCCAATAGCGCCTTTCGCTTTTAGGATTGTAGACAGCCGTTACAAAATCGGCCGTTGCCGCTGCCTGTATGTGCCTTTCGATTACCTCCCACGGGGTGAGCAAGTCAGACAGGGAGATAACGCAGAAATCATGGCCCATGGGAGCTCCCAGTAACGAGGCTGCTTTCTGGAAAGCGCTGATTCCGGGAAAGACTTCAATCTCAACATTGCTCTTGCGGCGCTTTTTCATCTCGTGGATTAAAGGCGCCATGCCGTATATGCCGGCGTCACCCGAACTGATGACACAGACCGTATGGCCTTTCTCTGCAAATTCAAAAGCCTGTTCGGCACGCTCCCTTTCATGCTTCATGCCGGTATCAATGCACCGGGCCCCCGGCTTCAGGTATGGAATAATGAATTGGAAATAATATTTATACCCTACAATGACATCCGAAAGACTTATCGCCTTCATTACTGCCGGTGTGATGTCTTCGGCGCTTCCCGGGCCGATTCCCGCTACAAATATTTTAGGTTCTTTCATATTCAGCTATGGTTCGTTCTTTCTCTCATGCGTTTTCTCGTTGTCATATCTGGCCGTATGTTTATTCCTGCAGCACATCCTTTACAATCTGCAGCATTTTCTTGTTGTTGATCTGCGTTCTGAAATGCACGTTATAGCCTTGTGCCGACAGGTTTTTGAAAAACACCTCCGCGCATTTGATTTTCGCCTCCTCGGTGCCGCGAAGAGCCGACTTGTTTTCCACGTCCTTGGTCTCCACAACGATATTGAGCTCTTTTTCTCCGTTGCCTTTTCTGACGACATACATAAAGTCCGGACTGTATGACTCTCCGGTAATGGTAGGGATTGCGACACTGTTACGCGGGATCTTTCCATAGACGGTTACTTCGCCAATCAAGGCATTGATGTTTTCCAGCTCCAGCGGTGAGTCATAAGCCTTGGCGTCATACAGGTACTTCTCCATGGGAACCCCCTCTTCTATCCTGATGCCAATTCTTCCCTGCGCGATATTCTCCCTGACGGATCCGCCGTTATGAGTGAGGGCTGTCGATTCAGGCTGTCCATGAGTCTTCTTGTAGCTGAACCGTCCTTGAAGAGCGGCTGTTTTCCAGTCGGAAAATCCCCGGATTATTTCACCGGCAGTCTGTTCGTTGAAGAACTTGTCTTCTGTTGTTCCATGTCTTTCCGCATACCCGGCAATTGCCTTATGTATTGTCGCAACAGGGATGCTGGTTGCCCGCGATATCCGTTTCAAGAAGAGCCCGTAAGGCAGTGAGCCGTCAATGGCATACTGCATGCCGTTGCCCGTCTCCGCCTTCATTTGTCCGCCGTCACTCCGGATTATATCCCTGTGACTTGAAACGACCTGTTCCGGCGAGACGGAAAGATTCTCCAATATTTCACACAGGCCTTTCTCCAAATCGGCATTGATGGCGTCATCGTACCAAATGGTATATCTTTGGTTGAGAATCCTCCACAATTCCTGTATTTCGGCAAACCGGGCCTTGCGGATGCCGACCGGCCTTTCAGATGCTTTGTTGCGGTCTTTGATCTTTCCCTCCTCTAATCCGGACCTGAATGACGGATACTCTTCAAAGAACCGTGCGCTGTTCGCCGGAACGATGTTATAGTTCAAGTCAATATAGTCCTTGGACAGAAGTTCGATAAACAGCGCTTTTTTTTCTTTGCCCGTTTTGGCCGCCACCATTCCAATCTGCTCCAATGAAACAGACGCGGATCGGGGTACTTCCCTGTTAATCTGCTCAATGAGCCTGTTGGCAAAATCGGCTTCGGTGAAATCCACAATGTAGTTCAGCATGAACTCCTGATTGGAGATACGGTTACCGCACTCATCGACAGGCAGCCGCAGCCCCCGGCCTACTTCCTGTAGCTTGGAGGTCTCGCTTCCGCTCGACCTCAGTTTTGCAATGGTAAACACGTTCGGATTATCCCATCCCTCTTTCAGGGTCCACTTTGAGAACAGGAACCGGCGCAGGCTGTATTTCCCGTCTTTGTCTCTGAATGCGAGCAGCTGTTTCTTGCCGTTCAGAATGTCATTGACCTCATTGGCAATGTCCTCGTCCGACGAGCTGTTGTCTTGGGCGAAATACCCTCCATGACATTCGCCGATATGGTTCAGGCTGGCTTCAAGATACTCCCGGTATTCCGCCTCCCGTTCATCCAGCTCTTTTATCATTGCAGACAGTTTCTCTTTGAGCAGTCTTTCAAAGGCTTCCAGTAAGTAAGGCTTCTTTCCGTCCCCGCTCTCACGGTAGGAGGTGATGTCATCTATGAAGAAAAGCGCCAGAGTCTTAATTTTGAACGTGCGTCCGCAAAAATTCTCCCGCTCGGTCTCAAAATGGCGTTCGATAGCAAGACGCAGCATCTGCTCCTGATACGATTGCATGTAAATGTCGGCATTCATCTCCTCGCCTACGGTCTTGATCAGTCCGTTGGACAGCTCAACGGCATTCCCGCCTATCGCCTGTATCGTGATGCCGTTGAGCTCTTCGGAAATTACCGACAGGGGGTCGTTCACCCGCAGATGATAGGTCTTTGCCTGATTGTCTGCGCTTTTATGCCTGAATACGGCTTCCTCGTTTTTGGCAACCGACAGCAGTTTTATCTTTTCCTCCCTTTTTGAAACCGGTTCAAAGTGTTCTTTGGCCACGCCTTTGATCAGTCCTTGGTTGAATGCCTCGCAGGCATTCAGGTCATACAGCAGGTTAAGGTAATCATGTACCGTTTTTTTGTTTTTGCCTTTGCCTGATGCCGTTTCAGGGAAAGTCGCGCCGTACCGGATAATGCATTGAGGGCTGATCTCGTCCTTGATTACGCCAAAGGCTTTCTGATCGCGTGAGAACTTGTGCGGCTCGTCAATGATGACGAACGGACGGGTGGCACGCAGAGCGTCAAACGGACGATAGAACCCCTCAATGACGCTTCCGTAATCATCGCGGCTGAGCATATAGTTCCTGGCTACTTTCAACAGCTGCATATTTACCAGAAGGACATATATCTTTTTAGCATCCTTGTTTGAGCCTTTTACAAACTCACTTACCGCCGCAGGAAAATACTGCCGTCCTTTCTTCTTTTTCTTCGGAGGCTCCAAAACGAGCAGTTCGATTACGGCGTCATATCCGCACACGTCCCGGAAATGCCGCCTGACATAACCGTCTTCCATGAACTGCCTTGCCCCGGCTTTGATGGGGAGCGTAGGCACAGCGACAATGAATTTGCTGATGCCATACCGTTTGTGCAACTCATACATCGTCCGTGTATAGACGTATGTCTTGCCCGTGCCTGTCTCCATCTTGATATCAAGGTTAAGGCAGTCTGCATCATGGGAGTATGCGCACAGTTCCGGCTGTATGCCGTTTCTCTTCTGTATGGCGGTGATATTCCGTCCTACGCCGTCTTTCGATACGGTTATCTCAGGATTGGCATAGAGCGTTGCAGGCGGCTTTATCGCCGTACCGGCAAAGACATCGGCAACGGCATCCACGCCTGTTTGCTGATGGGGCAATGAAGGTTGAAGAATCAGTTCCATATCAGTATCGTACATCAAAGTTAATACGCATGTTTTTCTCTCCGTCCCTGACGGTTCCGAGACTGTCTTTCAGTCCCTGCAGCTCGCTCCATGAGAGGGCATACCCGTATATCACGATGTTCTGGGGGTTGAACTCCGCGTCCGACTGGTACCGGTCCAGCAGGGAGGCTACCGCCTCGTTGCTCAGGCGGGGGTTGATGATGTACAGGTGTCTGTCGATATAGTAAGCCTCATATCCTGCCATGTCGATGGTCCTCACTTCGGGGGTCAGCCCGTAGCCGTCGCGCGCGAGCCATGTGGCGAGAACCGTTGTCACGCCGAACTCGTCTGCCAGTGTGTTGCCGGCGAATATGGAATGAGGGTCGAACCGCTCCATTTTTTCGATGGTCCGGCTTGCAGGCTCCT
This sequence comes from uncultured Bacteroides sp., assembly GCA_964444735.1. GTDB lineage: Bacteria > Bacteroidota > Bacteroidia > Bacteroidales > Bacteroidaceae > Phocaeicola_A. The sequence goes on from CAYUIJ010000019.1 coordinate 27,455, forward strand.
GAAGCGTGAAGTGCCTGAAGCCCAAGTCGCCGTGGAAAAGAGGGTTTTCCTTGCGAATCTTATCGGCGGCAAGTTTAATGCGGGCCTGCCCGATCCGGTCAATGGTCTTGTAACCGGCCATATCCGCCTCGCTGCCTTCTTTCACCTTCTCTTCCGACTGTACGAGTATGTAGCGCAATTCGTATCCGTCTTCCGGCATGTTGAGCTCCATCACTGACTGCGCGGTGGTTGCGGATCCGGAGAAAAAGTCGAGGATTGTCTGCGGTTCGTCCGCATTCTTTGTTACGGATGCCTCAATCAGGTATTTAACGAGGCTCACGGGCTTGGGGAATCCGAAAATCTTCGCATTGAAAAGATCGTCAAAGTCTTTCGTGCCATCCTGACTCATGCCCACCGTATCGGGGAATCTGGTGCTGACCGCATATTGGCCGAAGCGGTCTCCCGCCTTTCGCATGTCATCCTCTTTCCAATAGCGGAGCACGGGCTTGTCTGTTCTTAGAAAATCGTAATCGCCGGGGAACACTATCCTTTTCTGTGCATGATAAACGTTGAAAGTGTCTTGCGTAATGCGCCATGTATGCCTCGGGTCTGCCGGATACTCTTTTCCGTTCTTCGGGTTTACTATCGTAAAGAAGCTGTTGGGGCGTTCCGATGCGGTTGTCTGTTTTGTCAGGTCATGCACTCTCCACGGCCGTCCGGGGAAGTCGTCAGTCTCATAATATTTCCTTTCTTTTCCGCCGATGCCCGCCGTGAACGCGTCCGTCCTTGCGTAGGCGAGTATCCATTCGTAATCCTGTGACACGCCGAAAGGCACGTCTGACTTCGCCGTTCTTTTCCTCCATGGGAAACAGGCTACAAAATTCTCTTCCCCGAACACGTCATCGCAGAGCAGTCTCAGGTTGCCCTGTTCG
>CAYUIJ010000020.1:0-28025 GCA_964444735.1 uncultured Bacteroides sp.
ACATCGCGCAGACAGAGCGCTCCGGACATCGCTCTTTCAACAATTTCATTGCCAATGCGTTGCCGGCTGTCGCTGCCTGTTGTTTCTTTGAGAAGAAACCCGCCATTGATGTCCGCTTTGTTATGGACAGCCGACTTGCATGCTTCTAACCTTATTTCGAACTCACGTTAGATTATTTACTCTATACAAAAAAATAAAAGCTATCAAAGAAAACCCCTGATAGCCCATATTTTTAATTAATAAGAGTTTAAAGAAGATTTTATGCATTCTTAACTTTAGCAACCACAGCTTTGAATGCATCCGGATGATTCATTGCTAAATCAGCCAAAACTTTACGATTGATTTCAATACCGGCTTTATGCAACAAGCCCATCAATTTAGAATAAGACATTCCTTCCAGACGAGCAGAAGCATTGATACGCTGGATCCATAATGCACGGAAATTACGTTTTTTGTTTTTGCGGTCACGGTATGCATAAGTCAACCCTTTTTCCCATGTATTCTTGGCTACGGTCCAAACATTCTTTCTAGCCCCGATATAGCCTTTCGTAAGGCCTAGAATTTTTTTCCTTTTTGCTCTTGAAGCAACATGATTTACTGATCTTGGCATAGTTTTAATTGTTTTTGAATGTCAGCGTCGTTAAATTGTCATTCTACGAACTTCGGGCTAAGACATTCGGTTAATAAATAAGTTTACACTTTGAAGAATTACTTCATTGCTAAAAGTGATTTAACTTGATCTAAATTAGTCTTATGAACCAATCCAGAGTGACACAAGTTTCTCTTCTGTTTTTTAGTCTTTTTTGTTAAGATGTGACTATGATAAGCATGTCGTCTTTTGATTTTTCCTGTTCCGGTAAGAACGAATCTTTTTTTAGAACCGGAATTCGTTTTAACCTTTGGCATCTTCTTATTAAATTTTAAATTGTTAATTAACGTAAAAACGCACTATACCTTTGGCGTTACGCACTTATTTTCATTATTCTTTTTCTTCTGTTTTAGAAACAGCAGACTTCGCCTGTGGAACATCTGTTTTCTTGGAAGATCCCGGTTTTTTAGGAGTTAATGAGATGGTCATCCGCTTTCCCTCCAACAAAGGCATCTGTTCCACTTTGGCATATTCTTCCAAGTCATTGGCAAAACGTAAAAGCAATACCTCACCTTGTTCTTTAAATAAAATAGAACGTCCTTTAAAGAACACATAGGCTTTTACTTTATCACCATCTTGCAAAAAACCGATAGCATGTTTAAGCTTGAAATTATAATCATGGTCATCCGTTTGAGGTCCGAAACGGATTTCCTTGATATTCATCTTCACTTGCTTTGCTTTCTGCTCTTTCTGACGTTTCTTCAATTGATAAAGAAACTTAGAATAATCAATTAAACGACAAACAGGCGGAACAGCGTTAGGTGAAATTTCCACTAAATCACATCCATGCTCCTCAGCCATTTTCAGAGCTTGATCTATAGGATACACCGCTGATTCAATATTATCTCCCACTATACGTACTTCTTTGGCGCGGATCTGTTCATTGATTCGATGCTGCCCTTTCAAATTGTCATTTTTCATTCAAATTCTTTGTTCCTGTCTGTTTTAGTTAATGATTATTTTTAGCTTCGTTTCCACAAAAGACTCATCATCCCAATAAACTATCGGCTATCCTTGTAGAAACAATTGCAAACTTAATACATATTTATCATATTCTGAATCTCTTCACTCAAAATTTTAACAAATTCTTCATATTTCATGACTCCTTTATCGCCTTCTCCCTGTTTACGAACGGAGACTTCTCCATTTTCAGTTTCTTTTTCACCAACAATAAGCATATAAGGTATACGTTTCAACTCGTTATCACGAATCTTACGTCCTATCTTTTCATTACGGTCATCAATAATGGCACGAACATCATGAACTTTCAAATAATCTTTAACCTGTCTTGCATATTCATTGAATTTCTCTGAAATCGGCAATATTGCCACCTGATCAGGAATAAGCCATAGTGGAAATTTTCCGGCAGTATGTTCAATCAAAACTGCGACAAAACGTTCCATGGAACCAAACGGCGCACGGTGAATCATTACCGGACGATGCTTCTGGTTATCAGAGCCCATATATTCAAGCTGAAAACGCTCCGGCAAGTTATAGTCCACCTGAATGGTACCTAACTGCCAGCGGCGTCCGATAGCATCTTTTACCATAAAGTCAAGTTTTGGACCATAAAAAGCAGCTTCACCGTATTCAACTTTTGCAAGCAAGCCTTTTTCCTCACATACCTCCACGATTGCACGTTCCGCCTTTTCCCATTTTTCATCACTACCGATATATTTTTCGCGGTTTCTCTTGTCACGTAATGAAATCTGAGCCTCAAAGTTTTCAAAGTTCGTTGACTTGAATACAATAGAAATAATATCCATTACACGAAAGAGTTCGTCCTTTACCTGATCCGGACGACAGAATATATGCGCATCGTCTTGTGTAAAACTACGCACACGGGTCAATCCGTGCAGCTCACCGCTCTGTTCGTAACGACATACAGTTCCAAATTCGGCCAAACGTAAAGGAAGATCTCTGTATGAGCGAAGAGTGTTCTTATATATCATACAGTGATGCGGACAATTCATCGGTTTCAGAAAGTATTCCTCACCTTCTTCCGGTGTATGAATCGGCTGGAACGAATCCTTACCGTATTTTGCATAGTGCCCTGAAGTAATATATAACAGCTTGTTTCCGATTGGCGGGCACATTACTTCCTGATAATCGTAACGAGCCTGTATATGGCGCAAGAACTCTTGCAGACGAATACGCAATGCCGTACCTTTCGGTAACCATATCGGCAGTCCCTTACCTACAACATCAGAAAACATGAACAGGTCCATTTCTTTCCCGATTTTACGATGGTCACGTTTCTTTGCTTCTTCAAGAATCACCAGATACTCATCAAGCATTTTCTTCTTCGGGAAAGTAATTCCGTAAATACGAGTCAGCTGTTTACGGTCTTCTTGTCCTCTCCAATAAGCTCCAGCCACAGACAACAGTTTAATAGCTCTGATCGGAGCAGTTGACGTCAAGTGCGGGCCGCGGCAAAGATCGGTGAACGCTCCCTGAGTATAAGTTGTGATATGTCCGTCTTCCAATTCTGAAATAAGTTCGCATTTATATGTCTCACCTCTATCTCCAAACATTTTCAAAGCATCGCCTTTTGCAATATCGCGGCGAACGAGATTTTCTTTTTTAGCAACCAACTCAGCCATCTTGACTTCTATTGCAGGCAGATCAGCTTCCTTGATTGTCGCTTCTCCCAGATCAACATCATAATAAAACCCGTTTTCGATAGCCGGACCTATACCGAATTGAATACCCGGATACAGTTCTTGCAATGCTTCAGCAAGCAAGTGGGCACTTGTATGCCAAAAAGCATGCTTACCCTGTTCATCTTCCCATTTATAAAATACAATAGAGGCATCTTCATTGATAGGACGAGACAAATCATAAGTTTCCCCATTAACTCCACAAGCAAGCACGTCCTGTGCTAATCTCTGACTAATACTTTCTGCTATCTGCAGACCGGTTACACCTTCGTTGTATTCACGAACAGAACCATCAGGAAAAGTTATCTTTATCATATAATTATAAGAGTTTCATTCCGTATCAAAAAACACAAAAATAACGAATTCTTTGTGAGGAATAGTTCCTTTCTTAAAAATATTTACTTTTCATCCATATTAAAGCGTTTTATTACATTATATGCCGAAAAGAGGCCCAGCTCTCCTGCTTTACTCAAATCGGCAATACCCTGCTTATTATTTCCTAAATAAATATAGGTAAGACCCCGATTATAATATGCATCAGCAAAATTGGCATCCAGTTCCAGCACTTTGCTATAATCAATAATGGCTGCGCGATAATCACCCAAGACAGAAAACAGATTTGCACGGTTATAATAGACATATGCAAAATCCGGAACCAGCTTGATAACCTGGTCCAAATCTTTTTTTACGAGTTCATAATCGGCATTCTTCACAGCTACATCCGCAGGAGGAATCAACTGGCTGGCAGTTTTTCCCATTTTTGCTTCCGCTCTCTGATACTCCAATTGTTTGTAACGCACATGTGCCCGACAGAAATATGCAGGCATGAAAGCATCATCGTTTCTGATAGCCTCTGTAAAATCATTGATTGCGCTTTCAAAATCCTGCACCAAATAGAAATCCAAGCCACGCAAGAAACAAAGTTTCGCATTCCGCTTATCTTTTGTAAGAGCCAGTGTGTGATCATCAATCAATTTAAAATGTTCGTCAATCTGTTCTTGCGTCAAGGCCGTTTCATTATTGGTCAATATCAGTGGTTTTGCAAACAATGTCTCATGATTCAACATATCTATATATTTATAGTAATGTATAGTGCGACGCACTTCGTCAGATTTCTCATAATATGTAAGTGCATACATCGGCTGCAGTTCTACCCTTACGTTCTTATCCTGAACGCGCCCGCGATATTCATTTTTATAACGCTGGGTATCGTCTGTATTATCGGCAACCACAATCTTGCCGTAATTCTCCATGTCCTTATCCGACTTCTTACGCGTTTTATCATTTGAAGCCGTTTGTTTCTTCACTCCATTCCGACGATCAATCTGATCTCTCAGAAGTACGAGCTCATCGGCTTCCGCGCCTTTTCCGTCACCGATTTTCCTACGGGCTATAGAACGGTAATGATACCCTGTCAAGAAATTAGGATATTCATCGATAACTGTTGAATAATCTTTGATAGCACCTTTCAAGTCGCCTGTTTTATCAAGCAGCAATCCTCTGTTGAATATAGCCATCATATTATCGGGCTCTTGCTTAATCACGAAATTAAAATCATCAATAGCCCGGTTATCGTCACCTACATAAGCACGCAGCAATCCTCTATTGTAATGACCAATAAAATTATTCGAATCAATCTGCAAGGCTATATCATAATCACTCATTGCTCCTCGCAAGTTATTCTGATGATAACGTGCCAAAGCTCTGTTAATGTAATTATCAGCATTCTTTACAGCCAGATGAATAGCCTGATCCAAATCGGCCTCTGCTTCTTTAAAACGCGACTGTTGCAAACGCAATATGGCACGTACCGACCATACCATACCATTATATTTATCAACTTCAATGGCTTTTTCTATATCTTTCTCTGCCTGAAGCGTATCCTTTTCACGCATACAAACATCGGCCCGCATCAAATAAGCATTTGCTTCACGCGGTGATAACTCTATCAGTTTTTCTATGCTTTTCCTGGCTTCCGCATAATCCTTCTTTTCAATTCGACAGAGAGCCAGATTATTCCATAAACTTTCATTTTCAGGATCATATTCCAAAGCCTTGCTATAATCTTCTATAGCCCCGTCTATATTTTTCAGACGGACACGTGCATATCCCCTCACCTGATAACAGCCAGGCACAAAGGGATTACGTTCTATCGCCTTGAAACAATCGGCCTCTGCTCCCTGAAAATCTTCAAGATTCGCCTTGGCTATTCCGCGAAAGAAATAAGGCTCATACAGATAAGGCTTTGAGCCTATCACCTGGTTGAAATATTGGATAGACAACACATAATCTTCAAAATACAACGCATTGCGTGCTATAGACATCACACGGTCTGTATTGATCTGAGCACTTATAAAAAGAGGCAGATGAAGCCACATCAATATCAACAATCTATGTATCATCTATCTTCAAGCGTTATAATCATAGTATTTTTTACCGAACGGACTTCACCTTATATTCACTGTGAGCCTTTCCTTTCAACAAGGCATTTAACTTTCCTTTTATCAGCTGGCGACGCAATGCCGATATGCGATCGACAAACACCTTTCCGTCCAGATGGTCATATTCATGCTGCACTACTCTGGCAAAGAAGCCTTCAATCCATTCGTCATGCTCATGAAATTGTTCATCAAAATAATACACACGCACCTTGCTCATACGCCTCACGGTTTCATGTATACCCGGCAAACTCAGACAACCCTCTTCCATAGAGACCTCCTCGCCTCCTGATTCTAAGATTTTCGGATTAATCAGTACTCTACGGAAATCTTTATATTCGGGATATTCTTCACTCAGACAGTCAAGACTTATCACAAACAAACGAACAGACAATCCTATCTGTGGAGCGGCAAGTCCCACTCCATCGGCTTTGTCCATAGTTTCAAACATATTTTCAATCAGAGTGCCCAGTTCCGGATATTCAGCAGAAATCTCTTCAGTCTCTTTCCGCAATACCGGCTGTCCAAATGTGTAAATAGGTAAAATCATTTTCTTAATCACTTTCTTTTTGATTCCAAATACGATTGCAGAATAATTGTCGCACTAATTTCATCAACCAGTTCCTTGTTCTGACGTGCCTTTTTCTTTAGTCCGCCGTCAATCATAGCCCGATGGGCCAATACGGAAGTGAAACGCTCGTCTACATACTCAATCGGCATATCAGGCAACGCCTTTTTCAGCCTGCTCACAAAAGGAATGATATTGTTCATATTCTCCGAAAACTGATTGTTCATCTGTTTCGGAATACCTATGACAATACGTTCTACGGAATCTTTCTTCAAATAATCCATCAGGAAACCGAATAAAGAACTCGTAGAAACCGTTGTCAATCCGTTTGCTATAAGTTGCAATGTATCGCTTACCGCAATGCCTGTACGCTTTTTCCCGTAATCAATTGCTACTATTCTACTCATAATAATCGCAAAATTAAACAATAATGCCGAAGTTATCATAAATCAAAGACAAAAAAGCGTAACAATGCCAAAAAAGAAAAGCTTTTCTTCTTACTCAATGCAACATTTCTAACAGTCAGAAAGGAAACGCTATTCTGCCACATCAGACACAGCTTTCAGACATCTGGAGAAAATACAATATTATACCCGTAAAAATCCTTACCATCCTGACCTAAGAACAAACTTTCAGACAAAGAAAAAGATGCTTTCCACTAAGTGAACGTTCCGAAATATATCCTAACTTTGCAACATGATACTAAAAGACATATCCATACTAAACTATAAGAATCTGGAGCAGGTAGAACTGACGTTCTCAGACAAGATAAACTGCCTCATTGGAAAAAACGGAATGGGCAAGACCAACCTGCTTGATGCTATCTATTACTTGTCTTTCTGTAAAAGCGCATTGAATTCCATTGATTCACAAAACATCCGTCACGAACAAGACTTTTTCATAATACAAGGCTCTTATCTTTTTGAAGATAACAGCATAGAGGAAATCTATTGCGGGCTGAAACGCAGACAGAAAAAACAGTTCAAGCGCAACAAAAAGGAATATTCACGTCTGGCCGATCACATCGGACTTATCCCCCTCATCATGGTATCACCCGATGATACCATCCTCATCACCGGGGGTAGTGAAGAAAGGCGACGGTTTGTAGATGTGGTTATTTCACAATATGACAGAGAATATCTGGAAGCTTTGCTAAAATATAACAAGGCGCTGATGCAACGCAACATTCTGTTGAAACAGGAAAACGAGCCCGATGATGAACTTATGAGTATATGGGAAGAAATGATGGCCATAACGGGCGAAACCATTTTCAGGAAACGCATGGAATTTATTGAAGAATTTAGAGACATATTCCAGTCATTCTATTCCCACATTTCACAAGACAAGGAAAATGTGGAACTCATCTACGAATCACATGCCCAAAGAAAAAGCCTGCTTGATGTCATTCGTGAAAGCAGATCCAGAGATCGTATCATGGGATATTCGTTGCATGGCATTCACAAAGACGAACTTGTTATGAAACTTGGCGGTTTCCCAATCAAGCATGAGGGATCTCAAGGACAAAACAAAACCTATCTTACGGCATTGAAGCTTGCACAGTTTGACTTTCTGAAACGGACCGGAAGCCATACATGCCCGATTTTGCTGCTTGACGATATCTTTGACAAACTTGACGCGCCACGAGTGGAACAGATTATCAAACTGGCAGGTGGAGATAAGTTCGGACAGATCTTTATCACCAATACCGGCAGAGAGCATCTTGACAACTTGCTGCAAAAAACAGCGCAAGACTACCGCTTGTTTATTGTAGACAACGGACAAATACACGATAACACAAACCGCTGAATATGAAAAGAAACAATGCCGAATCAATAGGTAATCTGATCAGACAGTTCCTGCGGCAGGAAGGCTTAGAGTCACCTCTCAACGAATATCGTCTCATACAAGGATGGAAAGAAGTGTTTGGCCCTAAAATTGCGGCATATACCGGTAATCTGTTTATCAAGAACCAGACTTTATACGTACATCTCACATCATCTGTTTTACGACAGGAACTGATGATGAAACGCAAACAGATAATAAAAGACCTCAACCAGCATGTAGGGGCACAGGTTATAGTCAATATTATTCTTCAATAAGAATCCATCCTTTCTCGGAAAGCACAGCATCCATTTTCCAATCAAACGATTCACATGGTATTTTCTCACAAATCTGAAAACCGAAGCAAATACCTATATTATAAGATGACAGCTTAGGGAGCAAACGGTCATAATATCCTTTTCCACGTCCCAGTCTGTTGCCTTGCTTATCAAACGAAACTCCCGGAATCAAGGCCAGATCCACTTGTTCATATTTCGTAAACAGCTCTCCGGCAGGTTCTTCTATCTGATAAGCACCAACGATAAGGTCTTGCTTGCCCGTATAACGATGCAATTCCAAATCGTCTCTCTTAACAACAGGGAGCAAAAGAGTTTTCTTGTCTTTCCATCGTTCTACAAACTCATGAGTAAACACCTCATCAGGCAAAGAATAATAACACAGCACCGTATGCGCCTTTTGAAAACGATCAGACATTTCCAATTGAGAAAACAGTGCATGTGAACATGCCAAAAGGTCCGGTTTATCCATCGAACCTTTCAGATTTTTAATACGCTTACGCAATGCTTCCTTTTCTCCCATATATCCGTCTATCCTTTTTGCCCGTCTCGGAAGCTTTCGGAAAAAGCCTCACCCTTTTCAAGCACCTCAACAGCTTTCAAAACGGTCGGGTCAGATTCATTCAAATATTCTATATAGTCATTTACATCAAGGGCATAATTTACTATACTGCCATATATCAATGACTCTAACAGCTTATATGATTTATGGATAAGCAAGTTACGCCGTTTAATTCCACGGGTCTCGGCAAAGCGTACAAACTTTTCTACCAGATTCTGAGTTTTCAGATAAGCAACCATTGATTTTTGATCTTTAAACTCTTCAAGCTTCTTACGGTTCCTGTCTGTATATTGAAAACCAAACTCTATATGAACTCCACGATTTACACATGCCATATAATAAGATGTATATCCCGTGGTATCTTGCGCCACAAAAATATCAGGCATAATTCCGCCGCCGCCATATACCTTACGCCCCGTTGAAGTATGATAAATTTCCGTAGTATCCGGCTTGATACTGTCTTGAGAGAAAAACTCCCCGTGATTAAAACGATTCAGTATATCCGATTCATATTCAGCTTCCTCACCTCTTACGTATGGCTTCTGTATGCATCGCCCCGATGGTGTATAATAACGAGCTACCGTAAGACGCATGGATGAGCCGTCTCTGAAGTCAATAGACTGTTGCACCAATCCTTTCCCAAACGTACGGCGTCCGATAATCAGTCCGCGATCATTATCCTGAATGGCTCCAGAGAAAATTTCACTGGCCGAAGCGGATAATTCATCAGTCAACAAGACAAGAGGCGTATTCTGATTGGTTCCTCGCCCGTCTGAGCGGTATTCCTCACGGGGAGACTTCCTTCCTTCTGTATAAACAATCAGTCTGTCCTTGGGTAAGAATTCATTGATAATCTGAACAGCCGGTCCCATATACCCACCCCCGTTGCCGCGCAAATCTATAATCAACGACTTGGCTCCTTGTTGTTGTAATGTAGCAATGGCAATCATAGTCTCGGCATAAGTGGTCTCGGCAAATTTATTGATACGGACATATCCTGTATTGTCCGTAATCATATAATATGAATCTACGCTCTTTACCGGGATATCGCCTCGGACAACAACAAAGCTCAATGTTTCTTTCACACCAGGGCGGTAAATACCTATTTTTAACGAGCTTCCCTTTTCACCTTTCAGCTTTCGCATGGCAGAATTATTGTTCACCATTTTCCCGACAAAGGCGGAATCGTCTACGGCAATGATACGGTCACCCGGCATCAATCCGACCTTTTCAGACGGTCCTCCCTTAATAACGTTATTAATGCATATCGTATCCTTGTGTATAGAGAACGAAACCCCTATTCCACTGAAATGTCCTTTCAATTCGGCATTGCTTTCTTCTACATCTTTTGCAGAAAAATATATAGAGTGCGGATCAAGTTCAGCCAATATCTGAGGCATCGCCTTCTCAACAAGGTTGTCCATACTTACTGTATCAACATATTTATCATCAATAATACGCAATAAGTCATTCAGCTTGTTCGATGACGTATTGATTATGCTCAGCCTGTTGCCAGAAAAATGACTGGTATAAAAAGTTCCTGTCAAAATACCGGCAACGATACTGACTGCAATAATAACCGGTATAAAACGTGATGTCTTATTATTCATATCCTATTATTCCTTTAAATTCAAATAAACAACTTCCACATTGGCCTTTCTCAACAGATTCAATCCGTCTTCCAAACGGTATTTCTCAGAATATACCACCCGATGTATGCCAGCCTGAATAATCAGCTTTGCACATTCTATGCAAGGTGAGGCGGTAACATACATCGTTGATTTTTCACTACTGTTGCCCGATCGGGCAATTTTTGTGATAGCATTGGCCTCAGCATGTAATACATAAGGTTTCGTAACGTTGTTTTCATCTTCACAAACATTCTCAAAGCCAGAAGGGGTACCGTTATATCCGTCAGAAATTATCATCTTGTCTTTCACAATCAATGCTCCTACCCGACGGCGTTTGCAATAAGAATTTTCAGCCCAGATAGCAGCCATACGCATGTAACGCCGGTCAAGCTCTTGCTGCTTCAACTCTTCATGTGTCATATTTCCATCTCCATTTCTTATTAATTCATAGGGCGGAACAATATAGAGACATTTGACGAAGTGTAAATACGAAGTTGTTCATAATCACCCGTATACCTTACTGCTCCTTTTATTACTTCTACAAACTTGTTACTAACAGCATCCGAAGGAACAGCATTACCGTCAAGCATAAAATGAATGGCATGCTTTCCCCCGTCTGCGCTCCAGCTTCCACTAAAAATAAAATCTCCCGACTTGGCATTAAATGTCTCCTTTCCGAAGACGATACAATAGTTTTCACGATCATTGTCTATCGTTTCTTTTTCTTCTTCTGTAAAAGCGGCCGTTTTGCCATCCGTTTTAAACATATAGTTTACATACCATGTCTTTCCAACAAAAATACCTTCAATATCGTCCTCATTACTGCATCCTGTACAGAAAAAAAGTGCAAAAAAAATGAATGGGCTGAAAAAGTTCAGTATATTCAGTTTCATATTATCTGTATTTGTTTATTGTGTTTCTATTCCGTTACGTGTCAATAAAGCGTCAATAGAAGGCCCTTGTCCGCGGAACCGCTTATATAGCGTCATAGGATGCTCTGTTCCCCCTTTCGACAAGATGTTTTCACGAAATGAGGCTGCGACTTCTTTATTGAAAATACCGCTCTCGCGGAAAACGGAAAAAGCATCAGCAGCCAGCACCTCAGCCCATTTATAACCATAATATCCGGCAGCATAGCCACCATCCATTATATGTGAAAACCGGGCACTCATACAAGTAGAAAGCACCGGATCAAACATTTGTGCTTTACTCCACGCCTCCTCCTCATAAGCTTTCACATCTCCGGAAAACTCCTTACTGCGTGTATACCATGCCATATCCAGCAATCCAAAACCGACCTGACGTAGGCAGGAATATGCCACATTAAAATTAGAAGCCTTCACAATACGCTCTACATATTCGTCAGGCAAAAGCTCTCCTGTCTGGTAATGCCTGGCAAACGTATGTAGAAATTCTTTCTGAATGGCAAAATTTTCCATAATCTGCGACGGGAGCTCAACAAAGTCGCGATATACGCTCGTTCCACTCATGGAAGCATAGCGTGTATTGGCAAACATCCCGTGCAAAGCGTGGCCGAATTCATGAAGAAATGTTTCAACCTCACTCAGAGTCAACAAGGCAGGCTTGCTTGCCGTCGGTTTAGTGAAATTAGCAGTAATGGAGATATGAGGACGGCTATTGGCTCCGCTCTCTTCAATCCATTGGCCTTTAAATGAGGTCATCCATGCTCCCGGCCGTTTTGTTTCACGAGGATAAAAATCGGCATACAATACGGCCAGAAAGCTGCCGTCTTTATCAGACACCTCATAAGCTCTCACATCCGGATGAAAAACAGGAATTTTTTTATTTTCCTTGAAAGTGATGCCATAAAGACAAGTCGCCAGCCCGAAAACCCCCTCAATGACATTTTTCAATTCAAAGTAAGGACGAAGCATTTCCTCATCAATGCTATATTTCTCATTCTTCAGCTTTTCTGAAAAATAAGCCCAGTCCCAAGGCTTCAAATCCTCCGCCTCACATCTCTCAAGCCGCTTTGCGCAATTACTGACCTCTTCCATTTCGTGACGGGCTGCCGGAGTATACGCCTCTATCAATTGATAAAGCAGATGATATACATTTTCACTTCTTTCAGCCATTCTTTTTTCCAAAACATAATCGGCATATGTTTCGTAGCCCAGAATCTGCGCTATTTTCATACGGGTATTAACAATGTTGACAACAATATCCATATTGTTATTATCATTATCATGCGTACACTGAGTCATATAGGCCATGTACATTTTCCGGCGCAGATCCCTGTCAGCGCAATAAGTCATAAAAGGCCGGTAACTGGGAGCGTGCAATGTAAAAATCCACCCCTTTACACCTTTTTCTTCAGCCAGCCGGGCTGCAGTCTCTACGCTGGATTCAGGAAGTCCTTTCAATTCATCCTCATTCGTAACAACCAATTGAAAAGCGTTTATCTCTTTAAGCGTATTCTGTGCAAACCGCACGGTAAGTTTACTCAGTTCCACGTTTAATGCACGAAAGCACTCTCTGTCTTCTCCATATAAGCCTGCCCCGTTACGTACAAAGCCGTCGTATGTTTTTTGAAGCAGTTCCCTATCTTCATTCTGCAGCCGCCCCAATTCGTTGTCATATACAGATTTAACACGCAAAAACAATTGCTCGTTCAAACTTATATTATTACTGTGTTCTGTCAGTATCGGCGATATTTCCTGTGCCAGTATTTGCATGTCATCACTACTTTCAGCTTCCATTAAATTGAAAAACACCTGGCACACACGCTCCAAAAGCTCACCCGAATTTTCCAGCGCCACAACCGTATTGAAAAACGTAGGCTCTTCATTGTTGTCCACAATCCTCTTAATCTCGTCATTCTGACGGCGCATCCCCTCTTCAAAAGCCGGCTTGTAATGTTCTGTCTTTATCTTATCAAAAGGATGTACGCCATACACCGTTTTATATTCTTCCAAAAACGGGTTGTATAATTTTTCCATACACAGCTTATTCAATAAATTAAATTACTAATTATTGTCCATGTCCACACTTTTTTGCTTCATAGTCCCGGTATCCGGAATTCGGATTTCACCTCTGTGCAATGCTATCATCCCATTTTCTTTCATGTCATTTAAAGCCTTGGATACTCTGATTCGTGTGCTGCCTAATAATCTTGCCAAATCATCCATTCTAATCTTCAACACCTTTTCACCTCCATACACAAGGCTGTGATCCAGAACAAAATCAACAATCCTGCCATCAATATTTTCTACAGTCTCCGCCCATAATCGTTCATTCAACATTTGTGCGCGGTTACTTAAAATATTCATGTAGTTTAGTCGTATTATTTCATAATTATTCAATTCTGACAAGAAATAACGCTTTTCAATAGTCATCAAATCACAAACGGTTACGGCAGAATATGCAGCGGCATACTCTGTCGACCCCCCAAAAAGCGAATAAGGCTCTATCAAAAAAGGAGCCTGTATCTTTTCATATAACGAAAAAACATTCTCCTTGTCAGATGATTCCGCCTGAATTGTTCCGTTCAGAAGAAAGACCAGTCTATTACATGTCTCTCCTTTCTTTAAAATAACATCTCCTGATTTATATTTAGAAAAATGTATTTTTACCTTATCCAGGATACAAGTAAGATCATTTTTACCAAGCCCCTGAAACAGAGGGAGCTGGAGTAAAACATCATACATTGTTGTTTTCATAGTCTGTTATTTTTATGTCACCCGTCTTGATAATATACAAATATAAATATGAAAAAACTTTTGTTCTTTCTTTTATTTTTTCATTTTATATTTTTTATCTTTTCTTAAAGCCGGACACCCCTCGCATGAGCACTTCTTTTACACAGGGCCTGTATATCTATTATATCTATGTCAAAATATCAATATGTCATTATATAAATCGAATGACATACTATAATATATTGCCGCCATGTCCTGTCATGTCTGTTTTTGCATTTATTCATGTCATTTTTCTTCTTGTTTTTAATAGTATATCATAAAAACGCAATATATTTGCAAAAAAAAGGTTTTATGTTTTCCGGTTTTGACATTCAACAATTAATAAGTGCTTTTATTGTATTATTTGCAGTCATTGATATAATAGGTGCCATTCCTATCATTTTAAGCTTGAAACAAAAAGGACGTCCTGTCAACGCGCCAAATGCCACGCTGATTTCCTTTGCGCTGTTAGTCTTGTTTTTTTACGCAGGCGATGCCATACTAAAGCTGTTCCAAGTTGACATGGCTTCTTTTGCCATAGCCGGCGCGCTCATTATATTCTTTATGGCTCTGGAAATGATTCTCGATGTGGAAATATTCAAAAATCAGGGGCCTATTCAAGAAGCCACGCTTGTTCCCCTTGTATTCCCTTTATTGGCTGGTGCCGGGGCTTTTACCACGCTGCTCACCCTGCGTGCCGAATATGCCAGTATCAACATACTCCTTGCCTTGGTATTAAACATGATCTGGGTATATATTGTATTAAAGATAACCGACCGTATCGAGCGTTTTTTAGGTAAAGGAGGCATTTATATAATAAGAAAATTCTTCGGCATCATTCTGATTGCCATTTCGGCGCGTCTGTTTACTGAAAACATTACAGCCTTGCTGGCAGAGATAAACCGATGACAACAATTATGCGCCGGCCAAATGTGTATATAATAATTTGCAGCCTATAAGAATAAGCATTATTCCTCCTGCTCCTTCAACAGGCAGATTGAAGCGTTTTACGGCAAAGATGCCAATCATAAGGCCGATCCATGTGAAAAAGAACGATACAAGCCCTGTTACTGCCACAGGATATAGAATGTCACTCAAATCATGATAGCCGGTACATGCAAATGATATGCCCGCAGCCAGCGCATCGATGCTGGTAGCGGCAGAAAGTGCCAGTATTACGCACAGGCTATTGAGATTATAATGCTTTTCCTCATCTTTCTTAAAACTCTCATAAAGCATTTTACCTCCTGAAAAAGTCAATAGAAAAAAAGCAATCCAATGATCGCAGCTTTCTATCAAATGACCGAAATGCCTGGTACCTGACCACCCTATAAAAGGCATCATTCCCTGAAAAAAACCAAAACAGAAAGCCGTAGTCAAAATTATACGCCATACCGGTTTCTTCAAACAAATCCCTCCGGCTATCGCCACGGCAAAACAATCCATGGCAAGTCCTGTAGCCAAAAGCCACAACTCTATCGCGGTCATTATTTCCTGCTTACAGGTATATAATAGATGATATTATAAGTAAATCCGAAAAGGACATCATCTTTTATTCCGTAACCGGGAATGTAATACGGATCGGAATAGACATTATCCTTTGTACGCATTAAACGCTTGTAACGTAACGACCATCCCATATGCAGATTCTTCCATATCCGGGCGCGGATCCCCGCGACAAGCTCCAGCCATCCCGCACTGCATGAAATGCCTTTATAATCAAACGGGACTTCTCCGCCCCAGACTGGATCCTTCAATGCCGGCGAGCTAATGTCAAAGCTAAAGGAAGAAAAGCCATAACGCAATCCTGCGTAAATAATGCTGTATGTATCTTTCTTATGCATGAAATTATAATTCATCCCCGCGCGGAAATATGGAGCGGAAGTATTATAGGCTATGCTCTTTTCGTCATCCAAGACATCGCACGTAGCATAGCCGGCCTCAACTACGGGCATAAACCGGTTCAGTATATTCAGCTCCGCGCCTACCTCGCCATACAGATAAGTTCCTCCAAAAAGCTTATTGCCTACACCTGCCAAATCAGTATACACGGAAAGACCCCGGATCAAGGATTTTACTTCTCCTCCCTGTTTCAAGGCTTCTTTCATTTCCTCTCTGACCTGTGAGGATCCCGATGTGTCTACAGCCCTTCCCTGTGCCTGTGTCATACATGGCAAGCTTAAAACACTAATTATCAGTATAATATATCCGAATATGCTCTTTTGCATCATAAGTAACTTCTGGACTGGAAATTCGAATTGAATCTATAGCGTAATTTGTGCTTCGCACCGCATCTATATGATGATACATCCCCATACCGCAATCCATAGATATGAAATGGGGTATGTTTTGATGGACAACAAAAATTGAATCGGACATTGTTTCATTATAATGAACTACGAATGTATCCTCCGCATTTGTATAACATAGAGGAAGTCTCATCGTATTCATGCCACTTTGCTGATTTATCAATATTGAATCTGTGCCCGATGCCGTTATTGTTACAGGCTGTTGGAATGATATCAGTTCTCCCCGCTGGTTATAAAAAGCATAATTTACATATGCGGTATTTGTTGTAATGCAGTCGGTATCATCACATGCCCCCGCCATCAGCATCATTATCAGAATTATCAATCCGGCACGTAGTTTCATAAGGTAATTCCCGCTCTTCATCAGATTTCTTTTTCTATTTTATAATTATTGCGCTCCGGCGCATTTCGAACCACCAGCTCTCCGACAAAGCCGGCCATGAAAAGCTGTGTCCCGATAATCATCATTGCAATGGCCAGATAAAAATAAGGAGAATCCGTTACCAGACGGTAAGGCTGCCCCGAATACATGGCATACAGCTTGCCAAAGCCTAAAATGCCGCAGGCTATAAAGCCGATGACAAATGCCAACGAGCCAAGAAATCCGAAGATATGCATCGGCTTTACTCCAAATTTTGACAGAAACCATAGCAGCAGCAAATCAAGATAACCGTTAAAGAAACGGTTTAATCCTCCATATTTGGTCTTCCCGAATTTTCGTGCCTGATGATGAACAACCTTTTCGCCAATCCTTGAATACCCGGCGTTTTTTACCAGATAAGGAATATAACGGTGCATCTCCCCGTACACCTCGATATTCTTTACCACGTCTTTCCTGTAAGCCTTAAGTCCGCAGTTGAAATCGTGCAGGTTATGAATGCCCGATACCTTACGCGCCGTAGCGTTAAACAGCCTTGTCGGTATTGTCTTTGACAAGGGATCATAGCGCTTTTTCTTATAACCGGATACCATGTCATATCCTTCTACGGCTATCATCCGGTAAAGTTCCGGAATCTCGCCGGGACTATCCTGCAAATCCGCGTCCATTGTTATTACAACATCGCCTTCCGCCTTACGGAATCCGCAAAACAATGCCGGTGACTTGCCATAATTGCGGAGAAACTTTATTCCTTTCACACAAGCCGAGCTGGCCTTAAGCCGTTCTATAACATTCCATGAGCCATCCGTACTGCCATCATTTACAAAGATTACTTCGTAAGAAAAACTATTAGCCGCCATAACCCGTTTAATCCAGGCAAACAATTCGGGCAGTGACTCTTCTTCATTGTACAAGGGGATTACCACGGAAATATCCATTGTCTGTATTGTTATGATTGTTTTATTTTTCTTTTCATGCCAAACAAAGCCACCGGCAAAGAGAATATCACGCCATAAAAGACATTCTGTGACAAAAGCTGCATCGTCAGCTTAATCGGAGAAAGCCCATACAGCACATCCATTGCGTTTTTAATCTGCTCCACTTGCCCTTTCATTGAAAGTTCGTCTTTCAAAAGTTCTGTCTGGGCCTGTATGCTGCTATATATAAATCCCCGATCAATATACTGAAAATAAACATAATGAGCAATAGCGGTAAGAATCGCAGCGAACAAATATATCTGGAAAGAAAACACAAAGGCCGAAAAGAAAGAGAACTCGCCGTCAGCATAACGCCGGCGGTAAGTGCTGGTCATATAATAAGCTACAAAAGGAACAGCGCATGTAAGCAGTACAAAAAGCAAGCCCAGTACAGGCTCGCTAAGGCCCAGCGGCAGAAAAAAGAATTTGACAATCCAGAAAATACCCATGTATGTTCCGTAAAGCATGGCCATCTGCTGCCGGCTGTTTCGTTGTTGTGTCATAACCCTTTTTTATTATCAATGTCTGATGATTTGCAAAAATACTACTTTTACAAGAATAACCGTCAATGTAACGGTTGAAAAAGTTATGCCGCCCGATTTTTTACCGGATATTTATAAATCTGCATTTATGCCTGTCGGCATAACGAATGCCAAAAGCTTTTTATTCGCTTTGCCGGCCGCCCGGCAAAAAACAATACCGGCTGCTTTCATCTAAAGCCACAAACGCATTCCGGATCCGAAAAGATTTCGTTATTTTTGCACCATTAGGATCATTTCAAAAATCAAAAAAACAATTACCGGAATGAAGCAATATCTTGATTTGTTAAACCGCATTCTTACCGAAGGAAAACATAAAGAAGACCGTACCGGAACAGGTACAATCAGCATATTCGGACACCAGATGAGATTCAGCCTTGAAGAAGGCTTCCCTTGCCTGACAACCAAAAGGCTGCATCTCAAATCTGTTATCTACGAGCTCCTTTGGTTTCTCAAAGGAGACACGAATGTAAGATACCTGCAAAAACATGGAGTGCGTATATGGAACGAATGGGCAGGCCCCGATGGAAGTCTGGGGCATATCTACGGTTATCAATGGCGTTCCTGGCCCGATTATAACGGAGGATATATAGACCAGATAAAAGAAGCCGTCGATACCATAAGACATAATCCTGACTCCCGGCGCATCATTGTGAGTTCATGGAATGTGGCGGATCTCTCAAACATGAATCTGCCTCCGTGCCATACGCTTTTCCAGTTTTATGTAGCCGATGGCCGTCTTAGCCTGCAGCTTTACCAGCGAAGTGCCGACACGTTTCTTGGAGTTCCTTTCAACATGGCTTCTTACGCTCTTTTACTTATGATGATGGCGCAGGTTACCGGGCTGAAAGCCGGTGACTTTATTCATACCATTGGTGACGCGCACATTTACCTCAACCATCTGGAGCAGGTCAGACTACAGATCACGCGTGAGCCCAGGCCTTTGCCGTATATGCGCATCAATCCGGATGTCACCGGCATATTCGATTTCAAATACGAGGACTTTGAATTGACCGGTTACAATCCGCATCCGCATATTGCCGGACAAGTATCGGTATAACGTTCATGCATAGGAAAACAATTATGACACGCATAGCAATCATAGCGGCTCTGGCAAAAGACAACGCCATTGGCTTAGACAACCGGCTACTCTACCGGCTGCCCGATGACTTAAAGCGCTTCAAGGCACTTACTATCGGACATACCGTCATCATGGGGCGCCTGACTTTTGAATCGTTACCCAAGGGGGCACTTCCCAATCGTAGAAACATCGTCCTGTCACACGGCCCCGCCCCAGGCTTCCCCGGAGCCGAATGCTACCACTCTCTGACAGAAGCCTTAAATCACTGCCCAGAAGAAGATATTGTGTATATCATAGGCGGATCCAGCGTGTATAAAGAAGCCATAGACATGGCCGACATATTATGCCTTACACTTGTCGATGATACTCCTGACAAGGCCGATGCCTATTTTCCCCCGATAGATGCATCCGTCTGGGAAGAAAGCTGGCGTGAAGACCATACGCCCGACAAAAGGCATGCGCATGCCTTCAGCTTTGTCAGTTACAACAGGAAAAAGCAGCAGTAAAAAGATCCCCCGGCAATCCTTGTATCTCAAGGAGAACATTGCCTCCGCAAAGTGGCGCGTCTGTTCCGTACCTGCAAGCGGACACGCCTGTTTATTTTTTCCAACCCCACGGACGTTAATAAAAATATGATAAGCGCGCAGATGATGATTCTGTCAATAAAAAGGGGAAACGTATCCGTTTGAAGCGGATACGTTTCCCCTTTTTATACCTTTATAAAATTACAGACCTCACTTTATGTATTCTTCCCATTTGGTATTGCGCATGTCGCCTGTACGCATGAATGTGTCGTGCATGGCAAAAGCTGCGCTCAGTTGATGAGGAGTATGTCCTTTACCGCATATCTTCAGATAATCCCGTAATATTTCCTTGTATGACGGATGCACACAGTTTTCAATAATCAGTCTGGCTCTATCAAGAGGACATTTCCCGCGCAGGTCGGCTACGCCCTGTTCGGTGACAATGATTGAAATGGAGTGTTCGTTGTGGTCAAGGTGTGATACCATAGGAACAATGGCGCTGATTTTACCTTCTTTGGCAACAGACGGACATGTAAATATACTGATATAGGCTTCGCGTGTGAAATCACCCGATCCGCCGATACCGTTCATCATCTTGGTTCCGCAAATATGAGAAGAATTTACGTTGCCGTAAATATCGGCTTCAAGAGCAGTATTGATAGAGATGACTCCCAAACGACGCACAATTTCCGGATTGTTTGATATTTCCGACGGACGCAAAATGAGTTTGTCTTTAAAGAAATCCATATTGTCATAAATGTCTTGCAGACATTCGTTGGTTACGGTCAGTGAACAGGTACTTCCAAACTTCACGTGGCCTTGTTTGATAAGGTTTACAACCGAGTCTTGCAATACTTCAGTATACATCTCAAAGGCAGGGATTGTCTTATCGCGTCCCAATGCGCCCAATACAGCATTGGCTATGTTTCCTACACCGCTTTGTAAAGGAAGAAAGCTTGACGGGATGAGTCCGGCTTTCATATCGGCAGCCAGGAAATCGGCCACGTTCTGTCCTATCTTGTCTGTTACAGGGTCAGGAGCAGAGAATACACGTGCTTCATCCGGTTTGTTTACTTCAACAATTCCTATAATTTTGGCCGGGTCTGCCTGTATATAGGGAATGCCGATCCGGTCACTCGGCTTGAATATTTCGATAGTTTTGCGGAAAGGCGGATCTTGTAGCTCGAGAATATCGTGCACACCCTTGATTTTTGTACTATGGGCAGCATTCAATTCGATGATAATCTTATCGGCTATCCGCGCAATGGTAGGGCTGATACCTACACTTGCTGTCAGGTAAATTCTACCGTCAGGAGTAACGTCACATGCTTCGATAATGGCAATGCTCAACTTCCCTAAGAATTTGTAGCGAATGCGCTGGGCCATTTGTGAGAGGTGGATATCGTTGTATGCGATTTCGCCATTGTTGACTGCTTTTCGGAAATCTGCGTTGGTGGTATAGGGTGCACGAAAATCAATGGCCTTTGCACGTGCCAATATTCCGTCACACGAATCACCTGTTGAAGCTCCGGTAAGAATGCTTATTTTAAAAGGATTTCCTTTTGCATGTTCCGTTTCTGCTATTTTAGCTATTTCTGGAGTAACGGCTTTTGGGGTCCCGGCTGGAGTAAATCCGCTCAATCCAATAATATCACCGTTTTTGATAACACTGGCGGCTTCAGCCGCCGAGATGATTCTGAATCCCATATTAATGATATGATTTAAGTTTATAATTTAGACTAATACTTTCTGTTGAATATTTCAGAATAAATAAAAGCGCATCGGGCTTCTTCGGCAGTATTCAGTTTGATGTTGGTTGACGTTGCGTTTTTTTTATTCCTGCGTTTTTCACTCTCTTTATCCGGTATTTTTTCTGTTTTACACTTTTTTGGGGGACGGTGCCGGGCTTGTATAGGAGAGTTGACGGTTGTTGCCTGTGACAAACAACCGGGAGTCATCTGCTTGTTTTCATATTCAGTATGCGCGGTTGGAAGCCCCGTATTTTCATTACAGGTTTCTGCCGGAGCGGGCTTGGCAATATTTCTTTTACGTGCCCTTTCATCTTCTTTTTGGATATTCCTGTATAAAACAGCAATGATAATCATAATGAATATGACAACTTGAATGAACTCCATACTGAATAATCTTTTTATTTTGTCTGAATTTTGTCCAAAGTTAGGAATTGTTTTGAGAAAAAAGAAAGAAAACAGCTTTATTTAAACTGTCGGGGAATATTTTTGAATGTTCAATATAAGGACTGCCGTAGCAAATGCTTTATTTATGCTGTTTGTGCAGTATTATTCTTATGATTTGACAGGCATAAGTTAGAGAAATTCTTTATCTTTACACGCACTGACGGATTTAATAATGGCTGTTCCCTTTATTTGCCTGCTTTTCTTGTACAGGAATCTGTAGCATATAGTAAAAGGAGACATATCAAATCACAGCAATATGTCTCCTTTTACTTTGTTGGACTACCTGGATTCGAACCAAGACTAACAGAATCAAAATCTGTTGTGCTGCCATTACACCATAGTCCAGTCATTATGGACTTTCTTTTAAAGCATAAGACAAAAATATAGCTTTTTGTAATAGACTCCAAATTTTGGACAGCTTTTTTATGAAACAGCTGTAGATATGATATGATGTCATAATGGAATCCGGATGCTCGTCACAATGCCGGATCCTGATTTTGAAAAAATTTAAAAACCAGTTATTTAACTATTACTAAGTAATAGTTCTTTTTCCCACGTTGAACAATCAGGTATTTGTTGTCTATCAAATCATTTGCGGTAATTTTCTGGTCACATGCATTCAGTTTTTCTCTGTTCAGAGAAACTCCTCCTCCCTGAACAAGTTTACGCATTTCTCCTTTTGATGAGAATATGGCAGTATGTCCGGCAAACAAGTCGGCAGCTCTCACGCCATCCGCAATAAGATTACGCGGTACTTCAAACCAGGGAACACCTTCGAATACTGCAAGCAGGGTATTTTCATCCAGTTTACGCAATGCTTCTGAAGTGGCATTGCCGAACAATATATTTGATGCTTCTACGGCTGTGTTGTAGTCTTCCTCAGAATGTACCATGGTGGTAACTTCTTTGGCCAGTCGTTTTTGAAGTATGCGCAGATGCGGTGCTTGCTGGTGTCCGGCTATCAATGCCTCAATTTCTTCTTTACCGATACCCGTAAATATCTTGATATAGCGTGCGGCATCGTCATCGCTGGTATTCAGCCAGAATTGATAGAACTTATATGGAGAAGTATAGCGCGGATCAAGCCATATGTTACCCGATTCGGTTTTTCCGAATTTTCCGCCACCGGATTTGGTTATCAAGGGAGATGTAAGGGCAAATACTTCTCCGCCATTGGTTCTGCGGATAAGTTCGGCTCCGGTTGTGATGTTTCCCCATTGGTCTGATCCGCCCATCTGCAATTTGCATCCTTTGGTTTCGTATAAATGAAGGAAGTCATATCCTTGCAAAAGCTGATATGTGAATTCGGTGAATGAAAGGCCGTCGCGTGCTTCACCGTTCAGACGTTTCTGTACGGAATCTTTTGCCATCATGTAGTTGACAGTGATATGTTTTCCTACTTTGCGGGCAAAATCAAGGAAAGTAAAGTCTTTCATCCAGTCATAGTTGTTCACCAGTTCTGCACGGTTAGGGGTGTCTGATTCAAAATCAAGGAATCTGCCTAATTGTTTTTTGATGCATTCCTCATTGTGACGAAGAGCCGTTTCATCAAGCAGATTTCTTTCTGCCGATTTTCCAGAAGGATCACCAATCATGCCGGTAGCTCCTCCAATCAGAACCAGCGGTTTGTGCCCGCACCGTTGGAAGTGTCTTAGTATCATTATGCTGCACAGACTACCGATATGCAATGAATCGGCAGTAGGGTCAAAGCCTATGTATGCGGTTACTTGTTCTTTTGACAATAGATCTTCTGTCCCCGGCATCATGTCGTGGAGCATGCCACGCCATCTGAGTTCTTCTACGAAATTCATCGAATGGTCTTATAATTTTAGTAGTATAACGTTTGTCTGCAAATACAGGGCAAAAGTATGATGTTTTATCTTAAAATCCAACAAAACAAGGATATATTTGTTGTTCCCTGCCGATTATCTGTGTTTTTTGATGTGCGGCCGGGGATTGTTTTTGTCTGATTTTAGAGAGAGCATACAGTCTTGTTATTGCAGTCGGGAAACGCATGCGCATAATTTTGTTGCAGAATGTGCATGAGCCTTTCCGGGCTGTTGTTACGGCATGCGGCAATTCTGTTTATGATTTGTTCTATATGAAGCTTGCTTTTGTCTGTTTCGACAAACAGCTTATTGTCGGGCACCGTCAGCAATGCTTCTTCTTGAAAATATTCTCCGAATGACAGATAGAAGCCTTCGGCCAGCAGTGAGCGTGCTATGTCGGCATTGTTCCTGAATCCGTGTATTATCCAGCACATGTCTGGACGGAATGTCTTTTTTAGTTCTATCAGTTCATTAAATGCTTTTACACAATGGATAATCAGTGGTTTCCGGTATTTTTCACTGCACATGATATGTGCTTTCATAATCTGCTTTTGCATTTCGAACAGCGGCTGCCGCAGTCTGTTTTCTCTTTGTCTTATCCATATTTTATCCAGTCCGCATTCGCCTATTGCTACTGTTTGGGGAAGAAGGGCGTACTGCTGTACAACAGCCATTTGTTTTTCCCATTGTCCGCTGGTTTGATAAGGATGGATTCCTATGGAGAAACAGCCTTTTGCATCAGTGTGCCTTATGGGAAGGCTGATATTGACAACAGCAGTTTCTGTATGGTTAATATGGTGGGTATGTATGTCTGTCGGTATCATGCGGATATTTGTTTTGCCATATTTCTCAGGGGACAGGGTCATATCCCGAACCTCCCCATGGATGGCAGCGTAGTATTCGCCGTATGGCCAGATACGTTCCTTTGATCGGGCCATGCTTTTTAATGGCTTCTATGGCATATTGTGAACATGTAGGAGTAAAGCGGCATGAAGGAGGCATGAGCGGGGAAATGCAGCTGCGGTAAAAATAAACAGGCAATAAGAACAACTGCGCCGGCAAATGTTTTATTTGTTTTATGATAGCCTTTATTGTCATAACCGTTCGGTTAGTCTGGTCAGTAAATTGCTCATTTTGCTGTTTATTTCGGCAGATTCATGGAGTTTGTCATCCAGCCATATAAACCCTATGATGAGATGATTTTCGTTATTCTCTTCTATTTTGTTAATAAGAATTGACTTATTGCGTCTGTACGTTTCACGTATTTGTCTTTTGACCCGGTTGCGCTTTACGGCTCTGCGAAAGCGTTTTTTAGGAACACTTATCAGTATGGAAACCGGTTCAGGAGTACTTTCTGTCTCAACAGGAAGATATACCATCCGGATAGGGAATGCCGACATGGATCTGCTCCCTCCTGCGAATAGACGGTCAATCAAGGTCTTCCGGCATAGGCGTTCATTCTTGTTGAATGTCAGCGATTGTTTTGAGGCTGATAAGTTGTCCGTATCCATAGCAGCATATCGATGGTTTTGAATTGCAAAGTTAAACTTTATTCCGTACAAAACCACTGTAAGGGAGTTATAAATGTAATTTATAATCTTACCCGTCAGAGGAATGTATGGCGATACGGCCCGCCGGGTTTTAAATATACGCTCGTTTTTCAATTCTTTTCTATCATCACTACCGCATAAGCCGAAATTCCTTCCTCACGTCCGGTAAATCCTAACCTTTCAGTAGTAGTAGCCTTAATGGAAATGTCATTGGCATCGATATTCATCACATCGGCCATCACTTGCTGCATCTCGGGTATACGGGCTTTCAACTTGGGACGCTCGGCACATACTGTCGCATCTATGTTTCCTACCTTATAACCTTTGCCGGCAATCAGTCCGACCGTGCGTGCCAATAGTATTTTACTGTCTGCATTTTTATATTCCTGTGCCGTATCGGGAAAATGATATCCAATATCGCGCATATTGGCGGCTCCCAGAAGAGCATCGCAGACGGCATGAATCAGCACGTCGGCATCAGAATATCCCAGCAATCCCGACTCATGCTCAAATCTTATTCCCCCCAGCCACAACTCACGACCAGGAACCAGTGCATGTACGTCATAACCAAAACCTATACGTGTTTTCATAATAGACAGAGCAGTTTAGCGGATATAAAAATCAAGTACTTTCTCATTTTCAAGATAGCCTTCCAGATGCTGGCCTGTGCTGACAGGGCCTGTTCCTGAAGGAGTTCCGGTATAAATCAAATCACCGGTTTTCAAGGTTACGAAACGACTTGCATAAGCGATAATTTGGGCGACTGTAAACAACATGTCTGCGGTATGCCCATACTGTACTGTATTTCCATCAATATCCAGATGAAAGCACAGGGCCTGCGGATTCGTAAAACGGTCAGCCGGAATAAGCTCTCCGATTGCAGCCGAAGAATCGAAACCCTTACATAAATCCCAAGGATTACCTGCCTCTCTGAATTTGCGCTGCAAATCGCGGGCCGTAAAATCAATGCCGACCGTAAAGGCATCATAGTAACGATGCGCAAAACGTTCTGCTATGTTTTTTCCAAGACGACAAATGCGGACGACCAGTTCCGTTTCATAATGCACCTCATTCGAGAAGTCAGGTATAAAAAACGGTTTCCCGTCTTTCAACAAAGCAGAATCGGGCTTCATAAAGATCACCGGTTCTTCAGGACGAGGCATCCTTTCATGCAGTCCGGCATTGTGTGCCTCGTAATTCATCCCTGCGGCAATGATTTTCATATCACTTTATCTGATTAAAATTCAACCTGTTGAACATTACAGCCAGATGAGCATAAAGCGATGTGTTCTGCACCACAATATGTTCAGGAACCCTGATACGGAACGGAGTAAAATTCCAGACCGCCTTTATACCTCCGGCAATCATGTCATCGGTAACCTGCTGGGCTATGCTGATAGGCACTGTAAGTATCCCGATATTAACCGGATAACCTGCCATTTTCTGCAAGAACTCATTGGTGTGAAATATAGGAATATTATTGACCGATGTGCCGACCAGCAAAGGATTTACATCAAACGCGGCTACAATTTCCAGACCGAAATGCCGCAAGCCGGAATCGCCCAGCAGTGCACGTCCTAAACTTCCGGCACCGAAAAGGAATGCATTATGCATATTGGTAAATCCAAGAAATTCCTCCAGCACGCGTATCAGTCCGTCAATCTCATAGCCCACACGCGTACGCCCCGATACCTTTACATATGAAAGGTCTTTCGCTATCTGCGAAGATTCTATATTTATTTCTTTGGATATCTGTGTGGAAGAAACATATCGTTCACCCCTCTCTTTCATCAGTCTGATATTCGAAAGATACCACGGAAGACGCCGGAGTGTCGGCTCCGGTACCTTCTCATATTCATGCAGTGAATACATATTCATAGCTCTTATTCTTGTCTGATTAGAATTTGGCAAGGCAAAATTACGGAAAATCTGCGGAATAACCGCCCTGTTCAGGCAGATTAACACAACGGAAATCTGCGGCAGACAAACCCCACCTTATGGAAAAGACTGCTGCATGGGGATGTAGTTTCGTGACAAATAACAGTCCATACCGCTTTTCCTTGAAAATTATTTTTTTATCTTTGCATCGTAACCGAACAACAATGTGAAGATAATGACATATTTCGAATTTACAAAGAGGTTTCCGGACGAGAACAGCACGATAGACTTCATTGTGACGGCGAAGTATAAAGACGGGTATGTATGCCCGAAGTGCAGGAGTACGCACAAAGGAATATATCATCAAAATTACGACAGGAGAAAGCTGTATTGCAATAACTGCAAGTCCGAGTTTTCTGCCATGAAAGGGACAATCTTCGA
>CAYUIJ010000021.1:0-27858 GCA_964444735.1 uncultured Bacteroides sp.
CAAATCCTTCATCATTTTTCTCCCCTCTCATTAACATATTTAACAATTATCCCCCCCCCCACGCTCTCCGAAATTACAGCCCATTTGATAAATTTAGATCTTTCGTTTCTTTTTTGCGGTTTGTCTGACCTATTGATCTGAGATGTCAAGCATCATGTTATCCTCATTTGACTCCTTTTGTCTATTTTTGTATGGAAATATTATTAGTTAACCTCTAAATACCGGTTATATATGAAAGAAATACTATCTCTTTTTTGTTCGGCAAGAAAGAAGTTTTTACAGCTTTCTGTGTTATGTTGTTGCGGGTTTATAACATTGCAAGCTCAGACAGATGTGCAGATTCCTACTACCGAACAAGTGGGGGCTGCACAGATGCCCGATACCATTGCTCCCATTTACGCACCATTTGATATGCCGCAACTGAATAAACCGATTTTTCCCAATTACAGCATTACTGTAAAGGAGAAATGTGTAAAAAAAGGTCAATTGGCTACATCCGTCATTCAGACAGCCATTGATGATGTGTTCAAACACGGCGGGGGTACAGTAATTATTCCCGAAGGAATATGGAACACCGGTCGCATTATCTTAAAAAGCAATGTGAATCTGTATCTTGACAAAGGGGCGGAGCTGCATTTCAGTGGTGATGTAAAAGATTATCTTCCGGTAGTGTTTACCCGTAGCGCAGGTATTGAGGGGATGTCATTAGGAAGTTGCATTTATGCTAACGGACAGGAAAACATCGCCGTTACCGGACGCGGAAAAATGATCGGCCCGGATCGGGACTGTCAGATACTGAAACAGAATATAGGCTATGGTGACTTTGACAAATACATTGCATACGACAAGCCTGCTACCGAACGAATCTATGACGGACATGACAATACTTCGGTATTCCTGCCTACCTTTATCGGACCGATAAACTGCAAGAATGTATATATTGAAGGAGTGACATTGGAGCGTTCTGTTTTCTGGAATGTTGTCCCCGTATATTGTGAGAATGTAATCATACGAGGTGTTACTGTTAACTCGACAGGCATACCTACAGGCGATGGCATGGATATTGAGTCGTGCAAGAATGTGCTGATAGAATACAATACCCTTTCTACCGGCGATGACTGCTTTACTATCAAATCAGGTCGTGGCATTGACGGAATGCGTGTAAACCGTCCTAGCGAGAATATTGTGTTGCGCTATAACCTGGCTAAGATTGGGCACGGAGGCATTACTTGCGGAAGTGAAACCGCCGGAATGATTCGTGACATATATGCTCACGACTGTGTATTTCAAGGGACGGATACAGGACTTCGTTTCAAGACCCGCCGTCCACGAGGAGGAGGTGGCGAAGATCTTTACTATGAGCGTATTCGCATGAATCTTGAAGCTTCGGCCATCCATTTTGATATGTTGGGCTCAAGTACTTATGTCGGTTCACAGGCTGCCCGCAAAATGCAGAAGCCCGATGAATTTACTCCGGTATATCGTAATGTGCATATAAAAGACATTATTATAGAAAATGCTTCTTATTTTCTGAAAGTAGCGGGTATTCCCGAATCGCCTGCACGTAATGTCGAAATTAATAATGTCAAGTCAAACAGTAAGAACCTGATGCTTATCAATGACATGAACGGCTTGGAACTGAAGCATGCCGTATTGCAGTCGGCCGATAACAAGATACAGATTTCAAACGGACGCAATCTGCACTTTGAAGATATTCGTTTCAGAGTGAATGGAGAAAAGGTGGTGAGACAAGTTGACGGAAAACTTTCTGAGAACATTTATTTCAAGAACTGTAAACCATACGTTCAGGAATAAACATATTACCGGTTCTTATTGCGCAAATGCGTGAAAAAGCCGGCATAACCGTATTTGTATAAATCAATTTACGGTTATGAAGATTCGTCTGATGTTATTGGCCTGTTTGTCAGGGCCCGGACTAAAGGCCAACTCTCTGACAGCAGATCTTTTATCTTCTATTGAAGACAATTATGAAGATTTATTCACAGAATATTAGTATGTTTGCTGACAACATGAATTTTATTAAACATACAACACAATGAATGTACAGATAGAAGAAAGCTGGAAGAGACATTTAGCACCCGAATTTGACAAGGATTATTTTATCAGCTTAACCGATTTCGTCAGAAAGGAATACCGGCAAACTACCATATATCCTCCAGGAAAACTTATATTCAACGCTTTTAATCTTTGTCCTTTTGATAAGGTAAAAGTGGTTATCATCGGGCAGGACCCGTATCACGGGCCGGGACAGGCTCACGGACTCTGCTTCTCGGTAAATGACGGCATACCCTTTCCCCCATCGCTGGTGAATATATTCAAGGAAATACAAGCCGATTTAGGAACGCCTGTTCCGTCAAGCGGGAATCTTGCCCGTTGGGCGAAACAGGGAGTGCTGCTACTAAACGCTACCCTGACCGTACGCGCCCGCCAGGCGGGCTCACACCAACACAAAGGATGGGAGGAATTCACCGATGCTGCCATACGCGCACTGGCGGAAGAACGAGAGCATTTGGTGTTTATTTTGTGGGGATCATACGCACAGAAAAAAGGAGCGTTCATCAACCGCGGCAAACATTTGGTACTGACTTCCGCACACCCGTCTCCTCTGTCGGCCTGCAACGGTTTTTTTGGTAACCATCATTTCAGTCTGACAAACAATTATCTGAAAGATCACGGAGAAACACCGATTGAATGGTAAACCAATGCTTACCTGAGAACTTAAGGCCGCACCACTTTCTATAAGTCGCTATTGTCAATACCACTCTACGTTACTGCTGTAACTGCTTCGCTTATCCCACTTCAACGCGTCTTTCAGCATGCTGGCATTGGCACTGATTGAGAAGTTATATGACTGATAAGCACCGAACACAAGTCCGCAACTCATACTGAAACAGTGAAGGTCACGGGTTATATTCACACTGGTCATTGATATTTTTTTTGCCTCAAAGTCATACCCGCTGGAAAAGTTTACGTTCCATTTTTCAGACAGCTTGACGTTACCGCTAAAATTCATAGTTTGCGTGTATTTATAAGGATAACGCATGGTCTTGATATTGATTTTTGCCATACGGTTCTCACTCATGATAATACCATAAGAAACAGTCAGAGACCAAGGCATACTGAACTTTAAATAGCCATCTTCATCAACCTCTGCACTGACTTTTTTCTTCTTCTGTTTTAGCTGATCCTCATTTGGATTCTCTTCATCATAATCATCATCATCTTCTTCTTCAGCATCTTTATTTTCTTTATCTTCATCATCTTTTGAGAACCATTTCTTCCATGTATTATTATCAAATGTATAAGAGAAATTCTGACTCATTCCTGAAAAACGGCCGAAACGCCCATATGACCATTCCGTACGGTTACCCTCCACAACTTGTCCATGCTCATCAAACTCATATGCATAGGTTGCAAAACGCGCCGACAAATTAAAAGTTTTGTTTTTTGACAGTTTCAGTCGTAAAGTCAAATCCATATCACTCCACGGCTTTGTTTTTGCCGCTAAATTATAAGACATTCCTATCCGCAACTCATCAATCAGGCTCAGTTTTTTTACACCGGTAGAATCTTTGTCAGACTTGACTTTCATTTCAAGATTGTTCGACAGAGAAAAAGTAATGCTTCCTGTCTTACCCTTACTTGGTACTCCATAAAGAGAATTCTCATACAAGGAATACTGTCTGGTATAAACTTCTCCGTTTTCATCAGTGTACACATAAGTATCATAATAACCATAATGCGGACTGCTAAAGTCTGGCGACATGCTATAACTTATACTCGGCGTGATGACATGACGAATCATTTCTATCTTATCACCGAATATCTGCGGAATCGGCTTGTAAAACCCATATAGCTTGGTGTTGGCTGATATGCTGAAATTATAATCATACACGCGGTTAAATCCGTAGATAGTATCGCGCACCACCTGTTGTGTCTGCGCATCCCATGATTGTTTGACTTTGTTTGTATACCAACGTTCGGTATAATTGAAAGATGGGGTTATATTGATATAATTAAACAGAGAGAACGTGGCCTGTATAGGAATATAATGCTTCATTCCGTTACGCCAATCCTTAACCAGATTGGATTTCAGAATATAATCTTCTTTCGCTGTAATACTGTTGCTAAGCTGGCCCGTATATTGTAATGAGATTTTTTCATACCACCGTTCCTTACCCGACATTTTCTTGCGCTTGAACGGATAGATACGATTAAGGTTAATATTCAAATCGGGAATAGTAAGCGAAACAATTGAGTCTTGTGTGTTTTGAGATGCATTAAACGTACTTGAAATAGTAAGGCCTATATCAGGAAAAGTACGAGAATAGCTGACACTTGAAGCTTTTGTACTTTGTGAATAAAGACTAGGATCATATAAACTGCTAAGATTATTCTTATCATAACTTGTTGAAGAATAATTCACACTGGCCATGAAATTTGTATTGGGATTTGCCTTAGGATCCTGACGGTGGGTCCATTGTAAACGGAAACTGCGTGTTTCAGTATAATCGGGCATTCCTTTATCACCAGTCTTGATATCTTGATAGTTAAAGCTGAAATTACCCGAATACCTGTATCGTTTATTATAGGTCGAAGCGGCATTCAGTTCCCAAGAACCTTTGGTATAAATACCTCCAGTCAGTCGCAGATCAATGTTGTCATTAATGGCAAAATAGTAACCGCCGTCACGCAAATAGAAACCTCGTGTAGACTCGTCACCATAGCTTGGCATCAAGAATCCTGACGAATAGCTACTGTTGAAAGGAAAGAATCCGAACGGAATGGCTATAGGAAGCGGAACATCGGCTACAACCAGCCAGGCCGGACCGAAAACCACATTCTTCTTAGGACGCACCTTTGCCCTGCTCAATGCCAAATAAAAATGCGGATGCTCATGATCGTCACAAGTAGTATATCGTCCGTGCTCCATGTAATATTCTTCATTACTTCCCTTTTTGGCATTTTCACTGGTTATATAGCCTTCGCCTTGCTCTGTAGTAATATTGTTGATAAAGCCTTTTTTTGACTTGAAATTATAGCTCATCTTCTCTGATTCATATGGCGTTTCACCATCTTTAAATACCGGCTTCCCGCTCAGAACACCTGCCGTATCAGCTACACCATTGGCATGAACGATGCTGCTGTCAAGATTCATGGCTATAACCGCAGCAGTAAGCTCTATGTTCTGATAATTGACTTTCGCATTACCATACATACGGGCAAATCCGTCAAAAGAAGTCATTACGATAGAATCGGAAGAAGAAAAGGTTACGGGAGCATCCAGCGCATCTTTTTTCTCCTGAGCCGTATCGGCCTGCAATGTATCAACCATCAGAGTATCACGAAACAAAGAATCAACAAGTGTCAAAGAATCGACAGTCAATGTGTCGGCTACTTTTTTTTGCCTTGTCTTGCGGCGTTGGGCATCCATTCCCTGTGGCATTAAGACTAATGCAAGCATGAAGATTAATGGTATGTATAGACAGTCTCTTAACGATTTCATCAAACACTATTTGCAATTAAGCAGTAAAATTACACATTATCTGTAATTACAAGAAAGTTATCTTTTAATTTTATTGATTTTTAGGTGTTATAGAAACATTCATATAGCCACCTCCGAGTACGGCACAGTACACAAAGAAAAACAGCAATACAACATTTTACAAGTTGGATATAACGTTCTGATATACAGGATATTTAACATGAACTTAATAGCGCGGCTACAAAACGTGAGCCATTTCAGCTAATATATGTAAGTTTATAAGTTTTTTCAGCCTGTATACCGTTCTTCAGAGGACAAACAACAATACCCGCCACGACAGTGGCAATTATAAATCCTCCCGCTTTCAGCTGAAAGACTGCCGCCACGTCACAACACCGCATTGTCCATGCTGTTCTTTCACGTAAGCAATACAAAAGGCTATATCGGGGGACCTTTGCATGAAAATCAACAGGCTCATTGTGATACTTGATTTGTCTATTTACCATAAATATACTGAATTTCAACAAAATACACAAATAGTTCCGCCTCAATTCTATCAACCATTCAGTGTTAAACTAATCTTCGGACATTATGCGGATAATCATTTTTGCGAAATATTTGCAGGTCTCAAGAATTTTCACGAAATTTGAAATGAAGTTATGCATAATCAGAGTGATGGTGATAGAGGTATTGTCTATCTAAATTGTCAAGAATCAATGATATGTGAAACTTTTTACGCGTCATGTTTACCTTAATTTAATTCCGCGAACGGGTTACAAAATATATGGTACGAAAAGTCATAGGTATAGGAGAAACTATTTTAGATATTTTATTTAAAAACGGGCAGCCTACAGCCGCTGTTCCCGGAGGTTCTGTATTCAACGGTATTATTTCACTCGGCAGAATGGGTGTAAATGTGGACTTCATCAGCGAAACCGGTAACGATAAAGTAGGAAACATCATTCTTGACTTTATGAAAGAAAACGGTATAGGCACTTCATACGTTAATGTATTCCCCGAAGGAAAAACGCCCGTCTCACTGGCATTCCTGAATGAAAAGAACGAGCCGGAATATTTGTTCTACAAAGATTATCCGTCACAGCGTCTGGATGTATCGTATCCAGAAATTTCATCTGACGATATTGTGATATTCGGCTCTTATTTTGTGCTGAATCCTGTTCTGCGCGGCAAAGTATCGGGCTTCCTTTCATACGCATACAACAGCGGAGCTATTTTGTATTATGATGTAAATTTCCGGAGTACCCATATATCCGATGCTATCAAGCTGAATGCCACTATCATCGAGAATATGGAACTGGCAGACATTGTACGCGGCTCAACAGAAGATTTCAAGAACATGTTTGGCATAGCACAGCCCGACAAGGTTTACAAGGATAAGGTGAAGTTCTATTGCCCACGTATGATTTGCACAGACGGAAGCGGAACAGTCGCTTTAAGGGCCGGAAAACTGAATAAAGATTATCCTGTTAAACAGATTGAGACTGTAAGTACTGTTGGCGCCGGTGATAATTTCAATGCCGGAATCATATACGGATTGTTAAAAAGCCGCATATGCAGAGCAGACCTCCCCGAACTTACAGAACGTGACTGGGACAGCATCATGCAATGCGGACTTGATTTCTCGGCAGAAGCATGCCGTAATACAGGCAATTCCGTTTCAACGGAATTTGCACAGGCATATCGTAACAACTGAGACCTCTCTGCAAAAACAGCGTTACCAATTGACAATATCTTAAAGAGTGTTGAAAAGTCACATAAGGAAAACCCTTTGGAATCTTTCCAAAATTCCGGCGGAATACCGTTTCCTGACAATATTCCGCCGAAATGGGCCTTTAAGCCGGTTAATGTGATTCTGCTGCATACCGAATTTATTCGGCCAAACTATTAATAATACATTTCAATATACTGATAAGCCTTATCAAAGACTTCTTGGTCTTTAATCTGATAGTTAACCCATAAAATAGAACGTAATTTCTTTTTTATCTCTCGTTGAGCAGTGATACTTTTAAAAGCGTCCTTAAACTTACGTACAATAGCTACCACATTTTCATCAATATCAGCAACGACACGCTCCACAATGATAGGCGTATCTTTTGTTTTTATTGACTCAAACAATTCTGTAAGAGCGGCTTTAGCCTGTTCCCTCCTATCAAGAGGCTGGTTTGAGTTTTTTTCTTCCTCAAGGATCTCTTTGGCAAGAGTCAGCAATCCACGGAGGAAATCAATACTGGTTATGAGATTCTCTTCCATATGGCGGCGCAGTTCATCCAACTTTTCGGCAAATGCCTTGTAGCCGGGATTTCCATGATGCTCACCCAATCTCAAACGGAGCATTTTTTCCACTTCCAGTATCTTTTTAGGATCGTCTTTAGCCTGCTCCAACACCATATCAATTACGTCTCCGTCTACCACAAGATCCTCAAGTGGTATCCCGATATCAATTGTATCAATGTTGCGATGAATGATTTCAATAGTTTTAGCCCCTAATAAAGTCCATATAAGTGAACCGCCGGGACTAACAGGGCGTACGCTTTGATATACCTGGGCCAGCCAAGTATAATCTGCCTGATAAGCAGTCAGCATTGCATCGGGGCTTACGGTTTCCCATGCTTTAGCCAATCGGGAAAAACACCTTGCAAAATTCGTTTTTGCAGATTCATCAAGTAAACATTGCTGAGCTGCCTGCAAACCTTCCCATCCGCCGATTGTACGGTCTACGCCTGGGAAAAAGCCAATACACTCTTGCAAGAATTGAGGTATCAACACCTTTATCTCCTCAATATTCTTTACAACCGTTTTTACAGTCTCCTCATCAAAAGCAAGGCTTTTGGCTACATTGTCAAATACGCCGACGAAGTCTACAATCAATCCACATTTCTTATTGACATCGTACTTTCTATTGGTACGACAAATAGCCTGCAACAGCGTATGATCCTTCATTGGCTTATCAAGATACATACACTGTAAGACAGGCGCATCGAAACCTGTCAACAGTTTCGATGTCACAATCACCATTTTAATTGGCGACAACGGGTCACGGAATTGATCAAGAAGTTTTTTCTCTTGGTCACGATCGCGCTGGTATGCCTTATAGTCATCAGCTTTATCGCCAGCCGTATGCATGACAATAGTGGTTGCGTCTTCCGTACCCAAGAGCGCGTCAATCGCTTTTTTATATTTCACGCAACAGTCTCGGTTATATACCACAACTTGAGCTTTCATGCCACTAGGCTCTACATGCTCTTTGAAGTGGTTCACAATATAGCGTGCCACATTGTTTATCCGCTTCTCTGCGGTAAAAAACGCTTCAACGGAGGTTCGTTTTACCAGCTCGTTCTTTTCTTCTTCCGATATTTGATCGGTCAGTTCATCAAACTCTTCTTGTAACTGAGCTTCGTTGAGACGCATTTCTACCGGCACTGTCTGGAAGTTCAATTCGAGCGTAGCCCCGTCATCAACAGAATTTTGGAAAGTATATTTTGAAATATATCCGCCTTTTTCCAAATCCTCTTCGGCCCCAAAAGATTGAAAAGTATTCTTATCCCGCTTATTGACAGGCGTTCCGGTAAGACCAAAGAAAAACGCGTTCGGCAGTGCATTGCGCATTTTCTGTCCTAAATCCTTTTCCTGAGTTCGGTGTGCCTCATCTACCAATAAAATGATATTATCTCTTTCATTCAGTACATGATCAACATCTCCGAACTTGAAAATTGTCGTTATCAGAATCTTGCGCTGATCCTGCTTGAAGAACGCGGCCAGCTCTTCTTTTGTCTTTGCGGATTCTATATTGGGAATCTCCGCGCGAGTAAAATCACCCGTTATCTGATCTTCCAAGTCGATACGGTCATCAACGATAACAACAGTGGGAGCATGCAATTCGTTCTGCAAACGTAATTTTTGAGCTGCAAATACCATCAGCCATGATTTGCCAGAGCCTTGGAAATGCCAAACAAGACCTTTCTTCGGACCCTGTTTCTCACGATATGTATTTAAGACACGCTGAACAATGGCTTCACCTCCCAGATACTGCTGATAACGGCAAACAATTTTTGTCTTTTTGCCTGATGACGTTCCTGTAAAAACACTATAGTAACGGTATATGTCAAGCAGCCGGTTTGGATAGACTAAGCTCATTGCGTTACTTTTAACCGACTCTATTGTTCCATGCCGGCGACTTTCATCTTTAAACCAAGGCCCCCATTTGTCAACAGGCGCACAGATACCGGCATATTGAAGTTCCTTGCCTTCTGTAGCAAAGATTAATACATTAGGAACAAACATTTCCGGAATGCTCTTTTCATAATGCAGCATATCAACGGCTCCGTCAGCCCATGTTATCTGAGGGCGGACAGGAGATTTTGCTTCACCGACACAAACCGGAATCCCATTTATCAGATAAACCAAATCCAAACGTTTGCCCCCATCAACAGAACTACGCGGGAACTCCCATTGATTGGTCACGACACAATGATCGTCTGACGGTTCTTCGCTAAAGAATCTGACAGGAATATACTCGCCATCCTTTCCAAAAGGCTCTGTATTTTCGTTAAACAACAATGTACGAAAGCGGTCATTGGCAGTCACTAATTCATCATAATTACCTCCACAAGCAATCGCTGCGCGGAGTTTATAGATAACTTGCTCTGCCTGTTGACGTGTTATCGGGTTCAATCTGACAAGGGCTTCCAATAGCCATGGCTCCACAAGAACAGAATCTGTACTACGAGGTATATCCTGTGACTTTACATATTGCCAACCGCTTTTGGTTGCAGCTTCTATGAGCATTTGCTCCACCGTATTGTCTTCGTTAAACATATCTATATTTTTATTGTTATCAATTTTAATTCGTCACTCTGTATGTCATTCAAATATACTAAAGCTTTTTGAATGACAGATTCTGATTTGAAGTCGCCAAATTTTGATTTGTCGGCCTGCTCTACAATGGCTATATATTGCTTTTGCAGTTCTTGTGAAGGAATAGGAATAAGCACTGTTTTTAAACTTTTAGCCGACATGTGTTTAACGACTCCTCCGTTTACTCTTGTTAATAACTGATCTGTTTGCTGATTTATGGCATGGCTCAAATATCTAGCATCATATTCTTCTTTCGGTCGTAAAATTATAATATCACCACCAAGAATTATATTTTCAAATGGAAGCATTGAACACCTTGCAAGACCGTTAGGAGTTACATCCGAAGCAGGGAATAATATATCTCCTTTTATAGATGTTTTCTTAGCCTTCGCATTTGTCTTGGATATAACTTTGCTTATAATAGGGCCATATTCAGTAAACAATTCGCCATAGTGAATGCACGGAGTGATACCATCTTTTGTTATATCATCCTTTTTGAATGGTTGACCTTTTAACCATTCAGATGATATATCTTCAAGGGATTTATATGGATATCTGTCTCCACCGAACATCTCGATAAATTGCGACATACTAACCAATGAATTTACGGTGAGACATTTTTACATTTGTCTGATTCACCATTGCATATTGCAAGGTTGTATCGAGACTCTGATGACCAAGTAAGTGTTGTACTTGCTCAATAGGCATACCCTTATCAATTGCCATAGTAGCCAATGTCCTACGGAATTTATGAGGATGGACTCTGGGAATATTCAATTCTTTACCCATTCGGCGAAGCCTTATCTCCACTCCGCTAATCTGTAGTCTTTCATAAGGGGCCAGCAGCGAGACAAACAGTGCTTCATTATTGTCTGAACGACCATTTATATATTTCTGCAAATGGATCTTTGTTCGGGCATCAAAGTAAACTTTACGCTGCTTATCTCCTTTACCCGTCACTATACACTCTCTATTATTGTAATCTATATCTGAACGATTGAGTTTTACTAATTCTCCGACACGCATACCTGTTGATGCCAAAAGATCAATTAAAGCCAAATCTCTATGATTTGAACAATGATCACGCATAAGTTCTAAAGATTCGTCAGTATAGGTTTCTTTGACTGTTTTCCCGACTTTCACTTTATGAATCCGACGTACCGGACTTTTCACAATATAATCTTCATCCTCAAGCCATGAAAAGAAACTCGACAAAATGCGACGTATATTGTCTACCGTAACCTTTGTTGCCCCGCTTGTTTGTTGGTAGTCATTTAGATAACTACGCAAATCATCCGTTGTGATATGACGAATATTTTTCCCTATTTTCCTGATTGCATTATTTAACGTACTTCGATAGTAGTGCATCGACTTATCCGAACAACCTTCAACTCGCTTTGCCGATAAAAAACTATCTATCAACTCATTATTTCCACTACATTCCTCGCAGTTCTTAGAAGACACGCTGATATCACGAAAGGCATAATCCAATACCTTTCGCAATTGACTCATTTGCTCGTTGTTTAAAACTCCCAGCATAGCCTGCTCTATGTCATTAATCAGATTCTCTATCATATTATTCATAAATTAGTTATCCAATTAAACTACAGCTATCAACGCATCTCTCTTATTTTATCCGTTTATTAAACTCTTTATAACTTTATCGATATTTTCAATACACTGCTTCAGTTCAAATTTTGATTTGTCGGCCTGCTTGTAGATTGCTTCAAAATGTCTTTGTTCCTCTATTGTAGGTAATCCAATCATAAAATGTTTTAGGTATGAAACACTTACTCTTTTTTGTCCACCTGTTCCTGACATATTTTTTGCAGCCTGTTTCCGAAATATAGGCATTCGTGTTAATGCTAACAGCCAATAAGGACTAGATATTCCATCAATTGGTCGCAATACATGGAATTCTGTAGAACCCATTCCTATTCCATTTGTAAGTCCATGTGCAATAGCTCCTTTACCATTTTCCATACAAGGTGTAATCTTAGCAAACAGAATATCATTATTCTCGAAATATGTAAAGCCTTTCTTTACTTTTCCATATTCTTCTTCAGTCATATCTATCAAATGCCCATCCTCACTTACCGCTGGCATAGGCACAAAAGAAACTTTATCTGTGTCGCAAAGAGCAATGTTTGGCCGTCTTGGATTTAGAATACAGCATTCTCCTAATTTCTTCAACTCATTTTTCTGTTTTGAAGAAAGAGGATTCCCGAACATCTCGATAAATTGCGATTTCACCATTTCATCAGTGGCAACAAGCAACTTTTTGTAAGCCTCTTTTAACCGATAGGCAGCCCATAATTTATCCGCAAGAACTTTCTGCTCCTCCAATGGAGGTAGTTCAAATTCATAAGCTGCTAAATCAGAAAATAACACATAAGGATTTGTAGAGCCTTTTGATTTAGCTATCGACCAGGTTGTAAAATCCTTCGATAGCATAATAAACGGCAATAAACGTTGTTCAAGCACATGAGGATCTTTTGTTTCAAGAACAAAAGTTGTATTAGCACATATTCCCTCAAAATCAGCAACAGCTATTTTCTTTAGATATGTTCTTCTTGAACCATACAAAATCTGACCTGGTTTAAAAACACGAATAAAAGCAGGTCCAACATCATCTGTTGCAAAACGACCTTTCCTATGTATGGTTAAATCCTCTGAATCCATATGATCACCTGCGACATAATATTCATACGGATTATTTAGACGATCTATATTTATCTTGACATCTTTAACGACATCTCCGAACTTTATCCTACTCATGTTTTAGCATACTTAAAAGATTAGAAACTTCGATATGCATTGATTTTGAAATATTCATCCATTTTAAGAGATATTTATCCAAAATGTATATTTCATCCGTTCCCTTTTGCTTGACATAATTTTGGATACTAAGCAAACTCTTATTGTTTAATATATTATCTTTATCAATAACTTTTGCGAAATATTCTATATCCCCAAAATTTTTATAAGCAGAAATAATTTTTTGGATGTGTGCATTTTCTAAATAGCTTTCAGCATTCCTTCTTGTTACATCACCTTTTGCGTCAATAAAAAGAACTTTACCTTTATGGCATTCTTCTTTCCGATTCTTACAAATAACAATGCAAGCTTCCATAGAAGAATTATAAAACAAGTTTGCCCCTAAACCTATTACACAATCAAGTATATCCATTTCTACAAGTTTCTTTCGTAATTCTAATTCTTCATCACGAAATAGTACTCCATGAGGGAAAAGGATAGCGCACCTGCCTGTATTTTCATCCATCGAAGCAATAATGTGCTGAAAGAAAGCATAGTCCGCTCTTCCTTGCGGAGGTGTACCCAGGAAATTCCGTCCCCACTTATCATTCATGAATTTTTCACGATTCCATTCCTTGATTGAATAAGGAGGATTTGCAAGCACTACATCGAACTTACGAAGATGGCTGCCATCCAAAAACGCCGGATTTTCCAGTGTATCAGCACAGACTATTGAGAAATCCTCTACGCCGTTCAAATAAAGATTCATTCGCGCAATAGAAGAGGTCAATCCATTTACCTCC
The DNA here is from genome assembly GCA_964444735.1 of uncultured Bacteroides sp. Classification (GTDB taxonomy): domain Bacteria; phylum Bacteroidota; class Bacteroidia; order Bacteroidales; family Bacteroidaceae; genus Phocaeicola_A. The sequence continues at coordinate 13,942 of CAYUIJ010000021.1, forward strand.
TGTCCGAACACCTTCACACTCTGCCACTCTTCACCTTTGTTGCGCAGATAGTCCAAGCACTTGACCAACATACCACCGGAACCGCAAGTCGGATCATAAATGCTTTCATTCGGCCGGGGTTGCAGTATCTCTGCCATAAGTTGAACGACTGTTCTATTCGTATAGAACTCCTGAGCTGTATTCCCGGCATCATCGGCAAACTTGCCGACCAGATATTCGTATGCCTGCCCCATCTCATCGGCAGGACAAGCCTTCAGGCTCAACGTATACTTAGAGAAATCCTCAATCAACGAAGTGATGATGCTATCGGGCATCTTCGCCTTGTTGGTCCAGCCATCCTTAGGCCCAAAAATACCCTCCAATCCTCCGATTTTCCTGCCATCCATCTCTTTGGCAGGATTGGCTTGCTCGATGGCAATAAATGCCTCGACTAATTTATTGCCTACATTTTCGGTTACCTCACGGACATCCCGCCAATGTGCGCCATCGGGAATACGAATGGGGAGATCCTCTGCCTGCATACCGGCATATTCAACACCTCCCTCACACACAAATTCCTCAAACTGCTCATCATAGACATCGGAAATGCGTTTGAAAAAAAGCAGCGGGAAAATATATTCTTTATATCCGGCCGCATCAATCTGACCACGCAGATGAGTAGCTGCCGCCCAAAGAAAACTTTTGAGTTCGTCAAGCGTGACAGGGTCGTCAGGATGACGATATTGCCTTATTTTTTCTGCCATACCAGTCATGCGTTAATGAGTGATGAAAATTCTTTCTCCAGTCGCTTCACATCTTCGTATGCTTGCTTGAACTCTGCCAGCACTTCCGCATAAGGACGGATTTCCTCCTTATGATAGACCACATAGCGATTGGGTGAAAGATTATACTCTTTATCTCTTATCTCCTGTAACGTAACGATTCGAGAAAAATCCTCTTCATCGGAGTAATTCCGGCAAAGTGAATATAACCTGTCAATATCTTTCTCTTCTAAAACATTCTGCGCTCGCTTTCGGGTCAGAATCTTGGAACCGTCTATCATTAGGATCCGTCCGGAATGATGAGCCGGTTTCATCTTTCGGACTATCAAGAAACACGGAGAAAGTCCGGTTCCATAAAACAAATTGTCTCCTAATGTAACAACGGCTTCTATCAAATCACTTTCGACCAATTGTTTCCGTATTCCCGCTTCTTGATTTCCACGAAACAGAATGCCTTGTGGCATCACAACAGCCATACGGCCTTTACCTGAGGCCATAGAACATATCATATGCTGAATCCATGCATAGTCGCCGCAACTGTCACTTGGCGTACCATAGATATTACGCTTGTATTTATCAGAGCTCCATTCTGTTGCTCCCCAGTTTTCAAGCGAGAAAGGAGGATTTGCTATGACACAATCGAATTTGGCGATATTGCCTCCTTGAAGGATTTTAGGTTCTCTCAATGTGTCGCCTTGCATGACATTAAAATCGGATGCGCCATGCAGGAAAAGATTCATTTTGGCAATGGCAGCATTCACTACATTCTTCTCTTGTCCGAATATACTTCCACAGCAAAGAGAATCATCATGCATGTATCGTATAGCCTCGATAAGCATGCCTCCGCTGCCACAAGCCGGATCATATACGGTTTCGCCCGGTTTCGGGTCGAGAATATGCACCAGCAATTTCACAACAGGTCTGGGAGTATAGAATTCTCCGGCTTGAGCCTTGCTGTCGTCAGCAAACTTCTTCAATAATATTTCATAAGCGTCACCCATTAAATCCGCAGGATAGTCCTTATTGCCAAGTCTTCGCTTTGACAGGTGTTCTATCAGATCACGGATCTTACTGTCATTGAGAATAGCCTTGTTGGTCCATTTCTGAGATGAGAACATGGATAACACTCCATATAAGGTGTCTGGGTTAGCTATCTCTATCTGCCTCATGGCACCTACTATGGCTGCTCCAAGATTCTCAGTGCGTTCACGAACCTCTTGCCAATGACAACCATCAGGAATAATAAAGCGATGCTGCTCCGGCAAAGACGCGTATTCTTCATCACCTCCGCTATATATCAAGGCATCTTCTGTTTCTTCATCATAAACATCAGATATCCGTTTGTAATACAGCAAGGGCGTAATATAGTCCTTAAAATTATCCTGGCTTACAGGACCGCGTATTATATTGCAAGCCTCAAACAAGAAATTGTATAAGTCTTGTGCGCCCGTAAGTTCTTTATTTATTATTTTTTTTGCCATCTGATAACCTAACTAACGTAAGTCCGATATAAGAATAAATATAATCTGTTGAGGAATAGGAACATAGTGATAAAAGCATTAAATTTATAGTGTCCGGTTACAACAAATAAACGATTGCCACTATGTTCCAGAGCCTGAAGTTACAGAAATTTATTGTATGGCCGGTGATTTTTTGCAAGGAATTTGCGTCACAACAAGAGAAATACAGGATTGAAGACAAGAACAGGCATCATAACAAGCCCGGCCGCATGAGCGATTTTATATCGAACTCACATTCATGGATACACATAAACGAATACAATTCACCCTATTCTCTTCGGGTTGCCTCAAATGCCATCAATTAATTTTTTGGCAAAGATTCAATGCCCTAATGTTAATATTGAATTAATAATTGTTAATATTGAAAATTTAAGCACCATCCTATTTGGAATATTCTCATTTTAACAATATATTTGCAACGTGTTTTTCATAGTATTAGATTTAAGGTTAACAAAAGGATTGGGTCAAAGCGTTGACCCTTTTTTCTTATTATCTATTCCCTGTTTTTATCCGCAAAGGCAGAGGGATCTTCCTCAAACAATAAAATACAGCAAAGAACCGGCTGCAAAGCTATCATCTTTATAACTTTACACCTCAAACATTCCGAGAACATGAAAAAATTTTCTATTCTATCATTTTCTATATTGCATGCCATAGTGTGCCTTTCCCAAATAAAATTTTCATCAGTGATCCATGACTTGGGGACTTTTCCGGAAGACACCATTCATCTGCCTTCATTTCATTTTGAATATACCAACGAAAGCAAACAACCGGTATATATCGCCTGTATCAAGACTTCTTGCGGATGCATCCAGACTTCTACCTGCCCGCATCCTGTAAAACCCGGCAAAAAAGGCATCATCCGCATTACCTATAACCCTGACGGCCATCCAGGCGCATTCAAACGCAGCATCACGGTTTATTTCAGCAATATAAAAAAGCCCTGCGTCCTTTATATCAAAGGGTATGCAAGGCCTAAAAAGAAAAGAATATACCCGAATTCCGCTTTTTAGAATTCTCCGTTACGCATGCATTTCCCGCCCACGCAACTATATTCAGCACCGGAAAAATTCTGAAGTCCCTTGTTCGGTACCGGTTATTTTCAGGTCATTCCATCAACCATCCGTTAAAGGAATCCGGCACTTCCTGCCGCATGGCCCTGTTAAAAAGATACATCTTTTTATGCAGAATCATTCCCCGTCATGCAAAAAGACAATTTTTCATTATTGCCGGAATAAGGCTATCTTTGCATCTTTACATCACAATTATAAAACACAAAACTGAACAATGGAACAGGAAATTCAACTCAATGATCACAACAAGCAGGAATATCCACCCATGCACAGTGCAGAGCATATTCTAAACCAGACTATGGTAAGAATGTTCGGGTGCGAACGTTCACGCCACACACACATCGAACGCAAAAAGAGCAAGCTTGACTATCCGCTGCCCGTTTGCCCTACCTCCGGCCAGATAGCCGAAGTGGAGCGACAGGTCAATGAGGTCATTTCTGCCCATCTTCCGATAACCATGCATTATATGAGCCAGCAGGAAGCTGCGGCCATGTTTGATTTGGGCAAACTTCCCGAAGATGCCGGCGAAACGCTCCGCATTGTATGCATTGGCGACTATGATGCCTGCCCCTGTATCGGATCACATGTAGGAAACACTTCGGAAATAGGCAGGTTCCGTATATCAAGCACCCGCTATGCCAATGGCATCTTCCGTATAGTATTCCGTCTTGATGAAAAATAACATATTATCATAACATGGGCAGAATCATTGAAAAAAACATGCCTAAAGAACCAAAGATATTCCTGACAGATACTACCGGCGTGCAGCCATAGATTCTCAAAATGCCTCTCAGGCAATCTACGAAGACATCTTCAAACGTGACACCTGCATCGTGCTTATATAGCCTGACCTGACATCATACACTGCCAGCAGTCAGATAAACAAGAATCCCCTTATTTTTCTCTTTGACGTTTTTTCTGAGAACAAATAAGGGGATTCTTATCATGAATGCCATTGCCTGTTTACGGCATTAGCCCCACAATAAATTAACCAACTAAAATTATTATGCAAAAATATCTGATCTTTCAATGTATGCTATCACCTCGCCTGCATTTACAGTATGTCCTGCTTTCACACAAACCTCCACTACACGTCCGGTGAATCCGGTCAACACCTCTTCATTTTCACCCCATGGGGTAGAAATAGAACAGAACACTTCATCGTGCTGATACTTACGTCCTACAAATGGCTCAAGCACATGTCCGTCAAAGTTTACAGAATACATCACCTGTCCGCGTCTGGGAGCCACAATAGGATCAGCTTTGGCACGTTTCATCTTACGTATAGTCTCTTCGTCAAATCCCTTCTTTGCCATAGCGGAATCTTTGGCATGCTGCAAATCATTGAGAAAACGTTGTTTTGCCACTCCTGACTTGTAGTCTCTGTATTGACGGTCGTGCATTGCCAATTCAAACAATTCTTCATCATCTTCTCCGTATTCCCATCCGTTTTCATCCATTTCCTTACGATACTTATCCAGTTCATCAGGATAATAGCTTTGCGGATCTTCTTCGGTAAATTCATATCCTTTCGACTTTGCCAACTCAACGATTTCAGGAGCAAGTTTGCCCGGCAAACGTCCGCTCTTACCCAAAATCATATCCCACGTATGATTGTCAATCATAGTAAATCGTCCTTCACCTTTCACAAGCTGCATAACGTTCATCAGCGCAACGTTTTTCACATATTGGCTGAACGGGGTTACCAAAGGAGGATAACCCAGTTTAGGCCATACATAGGCCACCTCATCAAACAACATTACCAACAGGTCATCCAGACTGAGTGGCTCTTTTCCCTGACCTTTCAATATCATGTTGATACCTGAATGCACTCCTTTCAAGTCGGCCATCATTGACCCCATCATACCGCCCGGCAATCCGCAGCCCAAAAGCAATGATGACATATGCTTGTTGGTCGGATCCATAAAATATCCCAAGAAATCATCAATGAACTCCTGTGTCAGACTACGTACTTTCATGTAAGCGCTCATATTGATTTCGGGCACATCAAATCCTGCATCTTTCAGCATTGCCTGAACAGAAATGATATCCGGATGCACCTTACCCCATGACAGCGGATCAACAGCCGTATCGATAATATCGGCACCGTTACGGCACACTTCAAGGACAGAAGCCATAGAAAGGCCCGGTCCGGAATGTCCGTGATACTGTATGATTACTTCCGGATATTTGGTCTTGATTCTTTTTACCAATTCACCCAACATGACCGGATGTCCTATACCAGCCATATCCTTCAAACAGATTTCAGGAGCCCCAGCCTCAATCAGCTGGCCGGCAATATTGCTATAATAATCTACCGTATGCACGGGCGAATAAGTGATACACAGGGTTGCCTGCGGTATCATCCCCGCCTCCAGGGCATACCTGATAGAAGGTATAATGTTTCTGACTTCGTTCAATCCACAGAAAATGCGGGTAATGTCTACTCCCTGGGCTTTCTTTACCTTATACATCAAACGGCGCACATCGGCCGGTACCGGATACATGCGAAGCGCATTCAGACCTCTGTCAAGCATGTGAGTCTGGATTCCTGCTTCCCGAAAAGGTCTTGTGAAAGCACGGACAGCTTTGTTAGGATTCTCTCCGTATAACAGATTAACTTGCTCAAAAGCACCTCCATTGGTCTCGACACGGGCCCAACACCCCATCTCTACAATATAAGGAGCCACACGTACCAACTGATCCACACGGGGTTGATACTTTCCTGACGACTGAAACATATCTCGATAAACAAGACTGAATTTTATTTGCTTTTTCATGAAGGCTTGAATTTAAATGTTCTTACTTTCTGTTTGACAAATATAGAAAAGAATAAATTTATTACGCAAATAATGGGTAATATTTTTTGCATATATATTAAAAAATAGAAAAATGTCAATTATGCACCTTTACAGTATTTTCTGCAACATATTTCCAGCCATCATAAGCATGCTCCCTACCCTTTTTAACGTTCAGAGAATACACAACAGACACCACAATACAAAAAAGTATCACGATGCCTGTCTGTTTTGCTTATGGCAACCCTTATTTTTCTACATGAAACCAATCTACATCGGCCCATCCTCCGTCATTGGCTACAATGGCCGGACGTGTACAGAATATACCATATTTGGCGCCAATCCATTTTCCTTCTTTCAACTGGAAAGGTCTGCCCAGCACCTTATACTCCTTTCCGTCCGTGCTGTATGAGAATTCACACATTACAATCTGTTCATAGCCGTTATTTATTCTCTTTCCGGTATCATAGATTTTTGCTTTCAGACAGAATGTATTGCTCTTGATATTCACTTGTTCGTGAACAGTTTCTTCGCTGCCTTTGTCTGCTTCCTTGCATTCCACTTGTGACAATGTCAGTCCGGCTTTGGTGTTTTTCACCACCAGTCCGGCATAATCAAGTCCCATAACTACCAGTCCGGTACGCTCTCCTTCATACTTGGCCGTTGGCTTGAAAGTAATTTTCGTACTTACAGTCTGGACGGGCGCCGTTGTTTTCTGTAACAGCAAATTGGGTACGTCCCATAAATTCCTGTAACCTTTCACCACCGGATAGGAATACAATCTCAAGAAACCTTTATCACCGGCACAATACATCCATTTTTCATTGTAGTTTCCATGCCACTGCCATTGCAATCCGAGCTTAAATCCGTCAAATTCATCAGATTCCTGCGGGGTGCAAATCGGATAAGTCTTCCCCACATTCGGCTTCTTATAAGTAGCCGCCGGGTATCCGCATCCGTCACCATCCTCATCAATTCCTATTACAGGCCAGTCATTCACCCACTTCATCGGTTGCAGATGCACCAGACGTCCGTATGCGCCTACATCCTGAAAATGCAGGAACCAGTCTTCTCCGGTAGGTGTGTCTACCCATGCACCCTGGTGAGGACCGTTTACCGGACTTTCTCCCTGTGCCAGCACGATACGGCTCTCATAGGGTCCGTACACATTTTTGGAGCGTTGCACTACCTGAAAACCGGTAGGCACACCTCCTGCCGGATGGAAGATATAATAATATCCGTTTCTCCTGTAGAATTTGGGTCCTTCACAAGTTTCCTGTTCCTCGTGTCCGTCAAAAACAATGCGTGACGGAGTGACAGCCTTTGTAGCATCGGCATTCAACTCGCAAACCGCAATCACGCTTTTCAGTCCGGCACGGCTTCCTGCATAGGCATGTACCATATACACTTTCCCGTCATCATTCCACAAAGGAGCAGTATCAATGATTCCCTTACCGGGCTTCACCAATACCGGATCGCTCCACGGTCCTTCCGCATTCTTGGCTTTCACCATAAAAGCGCCCTGATCGGGATCTCCCCAGAAAATATAGAACTCGCCATTGTGATGACGTATGCTTGGAGCCCACACCCGGTTTCCATGCTGGGGAGCGTCATCATTTACCGGAGGAATAGCATAAGGAATGGCAACCCCCACAATACTCCAGTTAACCAAATCTTTCGAATGCAGGATCTGCAATCCCGGCACGCACCCGAAACTGGACGAAGTCATATAAAAGTCTTCACCCGCACGGCATACATCGGGGTCGGAATAATCGGCATACAAGACAGGGTTTTTATAGGTGCCATCTCCCTGATCGGCCACCCACACTTCCGATTTATAGTTTTGTTGTGCAGACAGAGGCATGCAAACAGCCATCATGCATCCGCATAACCACATTGTTGTTTTTTTCATCAGGCAATCCAATTTAAGTCATTCAATCGTCACTTTGCAGGGATGTTCCAGTTCTTTTCTCCATTCTTTCAGGAATCCAAACCACTCCTTACTGTTTTTTATACCTTTTTCTTCTTTGGCCGAAACAAAAGTAAAATAATACTCCAATTCACGTTTTCCGTTCGTATTCATAATGATGAGATAGTTGTTTTCGTCTTCCTTCACTTTTTCCACATTTTCTTTCGGCATCCATATACCCAATCCGAGCATTTCACGAGGCGTACTGATGGTATCTCCCTTTTCCGGAAGATTGGTTCCCCACGAACCGGCCATTCCGTCATTCTGCAAGAATCCCACATTGTCACATTCCAGTTTTTGCACGCCGGTACAGAAATCATTATCTTTTACATAATCTTCCCTGAAACCAATCTTCACCTGCACGTCACGGTGTCCGGCATAGATATAATAACGCTGTACCATATTCAGTTCTGTATCCTGATATTTCCAGTTACGGTCTTCAAACTCAATGATGGCTCTTACGGGTCCTGAGACAAGTACCGAAGCGCCTCGTGTCTCAACGTTTTCGACATACTGAGGCTGATCATTCTCCCATCCTCTGAACGATCCCAATCCTACACTGGTACCGGCCCAGAGAATATCATTTCCATATCCTGCCTTTTTCTGTTCTTTGGTTGTATAGAAATTTGTCTCTTCAAGCTCCAGTCTTTGATATTTCTTTCCATAAAGGTCTACCGACTGACGGTTATCAAAATAAATTCTCAGCGCAATCAGTTCCGATTCAAAAGCCGGACCGTGATGATACATCGCACTGTAAACCTGTTTGGCCGGAGTAGATCCCGGCACGGTCATTGACTGAATAAAAGGATTTTTCTTACTTTTGTCATTCAGTCTCATCTGTGCATGTACTTTAGCCGGATAAGTCTTATCCGACTTTCCGTCCGAGAGCACCACCTTGAACTGTTTTTTAGCCTTAGCCGGAATATCTGCCACAAAAGCCACCTCGTCCATTACACAGTCTCTGTCCAAATCATCTATCTGTGAGGCTATTTCCCTCTCACCGTCCCACACGGTAACCGATTTCACATTAAATCCGGTTTTGATATCTTTCAGACTCAGCACTACCGGTTCGTTCATCTTTACCTTATCCATGATGTTTTCCACCTGCACACTGACAGTCTTTTCTTTTACCTGTGCCACCGCACACACATTGCAGAAGACTATCGCAAACAAAAGCGTTGAATTCTTTTTCATATCCTGTATTTTTGGTTTATCCGCAAAAACAAAGAGAGAGCGTGCCTTTCCGTTTCATAGATTCATCTCTTTAACTTCTTTGCCAATTTTTTCAAATGTATTCCCATTGATTTTCAAGTTATTCACATTGCTCAATTTGAATTCCGGAGCATTTGCCTTTGTATTCACTACCATATTTTTGATGGTCACGTCTTTAGCATCATTCAGTATCACACCATTGGCAGCATCGGTAAGAACAATATCCGTCAGATTAATGTTTTCAATCGGCATTTCCGGAAGTCCGTTGAAATATACGGCTGTTCCAGCTCCCTTACAAGCCACTTTGCAAATATGAATATTTCTGAAGGCCGGAGTCCCCTCATTCACCTCAGGCACTACATCCGGTTTCTTTCCCCCGCCATAATAAAGGTCAAACGAGACTGCCTCGTTCGGGATTGCAATCATATTGATATTGCTGATATAGATATATTCAACCACACCTCCGCGTCCGCGTGTACTCTTGAATCTCAAGCCAACATCCGTGCCCATAAAAGTACAATTGTCTACATATATGTTCTTCACGCCTCCCGACATTTCACTTCCCACAGTGAAACCACCATGTCCGTGCAGGACCGTATTGTTTCTCACAATCACATTCTGGCAAGGCATTCCTCTTTTACGACCTTCCTCATTCTTGCCTGATTTGATACAGATGGCATCATCTCCGGCATCAAATGTAGAGTTAATAACCAGCGCATTTGTACATGACTCCAAATCAAGCGCGTCACCGTTTTGCGAATACCACGGATTAGATACGCTTATATTGTTTATGGTCACATCTTCACACATCAGTGGGTGCAGACACCAGCCGGGTGAGTTTTTAAAGGTTACTCCTTCAAGCATCACCGTCTTGCATTTTACGAAGCTTAGCAATACCGGACGCAGGAAATCACGTATTTCAGTCCAGAAAGCGTCATCTCCACCCTTTGATATCTCGCTGTCGGGTACATTAAATTCACTGGTCATCATAGCTCCCTTCAATGCACCTTCACTCGGATACCATACATCACCCTTCTCATTGGTTACTCCTCCCGAAACAAGCAGTTTCTTCCATTGTCCATCGGTCATCTTTACCTTTCTTACCGGCCGCCATGTATCTCCGTTCCCGTCAAAAGCTCCATGACCGGTAATAGCTATGTTTTCTGCGTTTCGTGCAGAGACAGGCGACTGGCATCTTTTGGTATCAAGTCCTTCAAAAGAAGCAGCAATGACCGGATACAAAGAATGATCGGGCGAAAACACCACCAGTGCATTATATTCCAGATAGAGGTTTACATTGCTCAGCATTTCAATAGGGCCCGTCAGCCATAGTCCGGCAGGAATTACCACTTTTCCTCCACCTTTTTCATTCACCTGACGTATGGCTTTGTTTATGGCTTCCGTATTCAAAGTGACACCATCCGGTTTTGCCCCAAAATCAAGAATATTCACCTCATAACGGGGAAATACCGGTTGTTTTACTTTGGGCATGTCAAACGGAACATTTTCATAAACCGCATCACTTATACCAGCCATATCTTCCAGCCGGCTGTTTGCTGCTTGCTGGCACGAAGCCGGTACAGCAAATCCCATCGTCAGTACAATAGTTTTTACAAAAGAATTTAAATCCGTCATAGAGCTTCAAACAATAACAAATCAGTTAATAGGGATTTTGTTTTTCAACATATATGCAAATATACTCAATAAGAGTTATAAAAAACTATAAACAGCGCATAAAATACTCTTTTCAGCAACTTGAAAATGCTTTTAAGCATATTTTTTTCGTATCTCTACAGAAATCATTATATCTTTGCTCTGAATTTAATCCATATTCTAAATTATGAGTTACAAACTTACTTAAATAAGGGAAAGAGGTATCGTGATGTTCTCATACCTCACCAAGAAAGTTACCATGCAGAATTCATGACGGTAGTTTCTCAAGCGTAGGTATGAGTTTGCGTACAATGCGCCCTTATGAAAAAGGGGCTGGATGAATACAAAGACAAAAAAACGGAAAGATAATCTTCATATAAATTTATCAGTATCGCAAATTGCGCATGTCTTGGTCATATCATGCGTGTACAGGCTGTGTTTTTCTTACTCCCAATCACACTAAACAAACATGGAAACAGCACTCTATCTTCTTCCGGTCACTCTTGGCGACACTCCCATTGAAACCGTTCTGCCGTCATACAACCGTGACATCATTGTCCACATCCGGCACTTCATTGTAGAAGATATCCGTTCGGCCCGCCGCTTTCTGAAGAAGACAAGCCGCAATATTGATATTGACAACCTTATTTTCTACCCGCTTAACAAGCACACTTCCCCCGAATCCCTGTCGGGCTATCTCAAACCGCTTGAAGCAGGCGAATCAATAGGTATCATTTCCGAAGCCGGCTGTCCGGCCGTAGCCGATCCGGGTGCCGATGTAGTAGCCATAGCCCAGCGCAAAGGACTCCGTGTCATACCATTGGTAGGCCCGTCATCCATCATACTGTCGGTCATGGGTTCCGGTTTCAACGGACAGAGCTTTGCCTTTCACGGTTACCTGCCCATCAAGGCACCCGAACGTATCAAGGCGATCAAGCTGCTTGAACAGCGCATTTATTCAGAAAACCAGACGCAGCTTTTCATCGAAACCCCTTACCGCAACCATAAGATGTTCAACGATATTGTAAGCACCTGTCGTCCGCAAACCAAACTCTGCATAGCAGCCAATCTGACTTGCAAAGGTGAATACATAAAGACCCACAGCATCAAAGACTGGAAAGACCATTATCCTGATTTGTCAAAAATACCCTGCATATTCTTACTTTATAAATAATTGCATGCCATGAGAGAACTTATTACATATCTGATTATTGCCGTTGTTGGCTTTTACCTTTTTCCACTGTTCTGCAGTGCCGAAACGGTATCCACCTATTTCCCCACCATGCTGAATCCCGTCATATTCTTCATCTGTTCCTACTCTTACGGCACAATACGCCCTAACGGATGGTGGTTCCCGCTGCTAATAACCGTGCTTTTCATTCCGGTACTGTTTGTCTACTATCACCCATCCGAATGGTATTTCCTCATCGGATATGCGGGCGTATCGTTCATCGGTTCTGCCATAGGATGGCTTATCGGCAAAAAGAAACTGGAAGAAGAAACCAGGCAACGGAAAGAAAATCTGAAAAACAAATAAGTATTATCGCTTTTCTTGGCGATTTAAAGAAAAACACCTATCTTTGCGTTGTCTTTTTCAGTTAAAGGGGCGTTAGCTCATCCGGCTAGAGCGTAACACTGGCAGTGTTAAGGTGATCGGTTCGAGTCCGATACGCTCCACACTCCTATCAATTAAAATCAGGGCATTCAGCAAATGTCTTTCAAAAAAATAGAAATGGCACCTGAAGATGACTGATTATTATAGTCATTCCTATATGTCATTTTATTGTAATTTTTCTATGCATACTCCCATTCAGACTCAACGTTTTTTGCCGTCAGGCCTCATTCTCGGAGGAATAGCTGAAGATACAAAAAAGCCCGCTGACTCGCATACTTTTGAATATGAACCAGCTGGCTTTTTTGCTATTTACCGAATATCCCCAATATATCCTATTCACAGGTAACAGATTTTCCATGAAAGATATATATGTTTAATTCTCAGCCCGATGTACCGTAAGTTGCGGAAATGGGAAACCAATACTTTCCTTATTAAATGTTGCGTACACTTTCTTGTTTATATCAAAATATACATCCCAATAATCTGTTATTTTTGTCCATGCCCTAACTTTTATATTCACACTGCTATCAGCCAATGCATCCAAACCTACAAAAGGAGCCGGATCTTTAAGGATTCGCTCATCTTCATTAATAATACGTTCCAATACTGTTTTCACTCTATCATAACTTTCACCATATTCAACTCCAAACACCCATTCAACTCTTCTTGTTTCCTGACGATTATAATTAGTTATAGCATTACTACTCAAGGATCCATTGGGAACATATATAATTTTGTTATCTATAGTAGTGAGAATAGTATGAAATATCTGTATTTCTTTCACAGTTCCACTAACACCTGGACCATCTATAAAGTCACCAATCTTAAATGGTTTGAATATTAATATAACCAATCCTCCTGCAAAATTTGACAAATTACCTGACAGAGCCATACCAATAGCCACACCTGCTGATGCTAACAATGCTGCCAAACTTGTTGTTTCAACTCCCAACTCACTAATAATAGCAAATACTAAAACAAGATTCAAAAGAATGTTAAGCAAACTTCTCAAGAAAGTCTGAACACTTATTTCCAATTTTCTCTTCTCAAGAATAGTCATTAATAATCGACCAATCTGCTTAATAATAAATCTACCAACTATATATATAATTATCGCACCGATTATACTCTTTCCGGCTTCAACACCATAATCAAGTAATTTATCCATTACTTGGCTCAAGTTCACATCCACTCCTGTACTCAATAAAATATTATTCATAACAAATATTAAAAAACATCAAATATAAATTAGATAAACGCACTGATGAGACATAATGCCTGTATTTTGCCCTCATGGAAAAATGCAGGCATCCCAC
>CAYUIJ010000022.1:0-27814 GCA_964444735.1 uncultured Bacteroides sp.
CACTATCTTTGCACAAGCAATAAAAAATCCAGAAAATCTCAACGAATGATAGAAAAACATATCGTTATAGAAGACATAGACCCCGTTATTCTGTATGGCGTGAATAACGTAAACATTCAGATGATAAAAGCCTTATACCCTAAACTCCGAATCGCAGCCAGAGGCAATGTGATAAAAGTCATGGGCAGTGAGGAAGAGATGTGTGCGTTTGAAGGAAATATCATCAAATTAGAAAAACATTGTCTCAAATACAATTTCCTTTCAGAAGAAACCATACTGAATATAGTAAAAGGAAAAGAAGCACAAACAGAACAACCTGATAATGTCATTGTTTACAGTGTAACAGGAAAACCCATCACTCCCCGTAGTGAGAACCAGCGCAAGCTGGTAAAAGCCTTTGATGAGAACGATATGATTTTTGCGACAGGACCAGCCGGTTCAGGTAAGACATATACGGCAATTGCATTGGCTGTAAGGGCCATGAAGAATAAACGGATTAAGAAGATTATTTTAAGCCGGCCTGCAGTAGAAGCAGGAGAAAAACTGGGATTCCTCCCCGGAGATATGAAAGACAAGACAGATCCCTATCTGCAGCCACTTTATGATGCATTACAAGAAATGATTCCCGCTGTCAAATTGCAGGAAATGATCGGATTGAATATCATACAGATTGCTCCTCTGGCATTTATGCGCGGACGTTCCTTAAACGATGCGGTAGTTATCCTCGATGAGGCACAAAATACTACTGCACAGCAAATAAAAATGTTTCTTACCCGTATGGGTATGAATACCAAAATGATAGTCACAGGTGATACTACACAGATAGACCTCCCGTTTTCACAAACATCCGGGCTAATACAGGCAATGCATATATTGAAAGATGTCAAAGGCATCAGTTTTATAGAAATGAATAAGAACGATATCATACGTCATAAACTGGTTACCCGGATTGTGGAAGCATATGAAGAATATGAAAAAATCTTCGTTGCCAGACAGACCTGCAAAGACAGCGAGACGTTCTTGCAAGAACAGCTGGAGAATGTGGAATAATCCGTATCTCTCCTGCTTTTCCCGATGAGACTTAATAAATTAGCGAACGCGCTAACAAATATAACAACCAACTCTTAAAAGTATGCAGTCATTACATAAAAGAAAAGAATAGTAAAGGAAACAAGAAACATACTGACATTAAATAATATAAACACAATTATGGGAGCATTAGTAAAAACAGACTTTAATTTTCCGGGACAAAAAGATGTTTATCACGGAAAAGTGCGCGATGTATACAATATCAGCGATGATTTACTAGTAATGGTTGCTACTGACCGTATTTCGGCTTTCGATGTTATACTACCCAAAGGGATTCCATTCAAAGGACAGATTCTTAACCAAATAGCAGCAAAATTTCTGGATGCTACCGCTGACATTGTACCTAACTGGAAAATAGCGACTCCCGACCCTATGGTTACCATAGGATTAAAATGTGAAGGTTTTCGTGTGGAAATGATTATACGTGGATATCTCACCGGAAGTGCATGGCGTGAATACAAAGCAGGCTGTCGCACATTATGCGGAGTCACACTTCCTGAAGGAATGAAAGAAAACCAAAAATTTCCTACTCCCATCATAACTCCTACCACTAAAGCCGAAGCAGGACATGATGAATACATATCGAAAGAAAAAATTATTGGCCAGGGTATTGTCGGCAAGGAAGATTATGAACTGATGGAAAAATATACCTATGTATTGTTCGAAAGAGGTAGCAGGATGGCTGCGGAGAAAGGGCTTATCCTGGTAGATACAAAATATGAATTCGGCAAGAGAGACGGTAAAGTTTATCTGATTGACGAAATTCATACTCCAGACTCTTCACGTTACTTCTATGCTGACAGATATCAGGAGAAATTCGAAAAAGGCGAACCGCAAAAACAGCTTTCAAAAGAATTTGTGCGTCAATGGCTTATAGAACATGGTTTTATGGGTAGATCCGGACAGCAGATCCCTACAATGACCAATGAATATGTAAACAGCGTATCAGAACGCTACATTGAATTATACGAGCATATTGTAGGTGAAAAATTTGAAAAATCTGCTTCTGAGAATCTGGCTGCACGCATAGAAAAGAATATTATCGAATTCCTAAAAAACAGATAATGGGATACGCGCAAGAATATATCAAACCGTACAGCAATGATAAAGGAAGTAAAAAGGACCAAGTGGAGCAGATGTTTAACAACATTGCTTCTGCCTACGATCCTTTGAATCATATATTATCATTGGGCATTGACCGCCAATGGAGAAAAACGGCGATCAGATGGCTGCATTTGTTCAGGCCCCAACGTATACTTGACATTGCAACCGGAACAGGCGACTTTGCCATTCTGGCAGGAAAAGAACTTGCACCTAAGGAATTAATAGGTATTGACATATCAGAAGGTATGATGCAAGTGGCAAAACAAAAAGTAAAGAAACAACAGTTAGGCAATATCATACGTTTCCAGAAAGAGGATTGCCTAAGTCTGCCATTCGAAAGTAATAATTTTGACGCTGCAATCATCGCTTTCGGTGTACGCAACTTTGAGAATATGGACAGATCACTCAAGGAAATATACCGTGTGTTGCAACTTAACGGGCATCTGGTGATTTTGGAGCTGTCAACTCCCGTGACATTTCCAATGAAACAGCTGTTTGCCATATACTCCAAGATTGCACTCCCTGCCATTGGAAGACTCATATCAAAAGATAAAAGTGCTTATACTTATCTTCCTGAAACGATCAAAGCTTTTCCACAAGGTGAAATCATGCAGGGAATAATAGCCAAATCCGGATTCAAAGAAGTGAAATTCCGGCGGCTCACCATGGGCATTTGTACTTTGTATATGGCAACAAAATAAATGATAGTAAAACAATTAATAAAGATATATTGGTATGGATAAATACGGACTGATTGGCTACCCGCTAGGACATTCTTTTTCCTGCAACTATTTCAACGAGGAATTTGAAAATGAGGCTATTGATGCGCAATACATCAATTTTGAGATACCTACCATTAATGACTTCCCACAAATATTAGCAGAAAACCCCGAACTCAGAGGGTTGAATGTAACTCTTCCGTATAAAGAAAAAATAATACCTTATTTAGACAAACTGGACAAAGACGCATTGGCCATAGGGGCTGTCAATGTGATAAAAATCATTCCACAAAAAGGCAATCAGTCAAAATTGGTCGGATACAATTCGGATGTTATCGGTTTTACGCAATCCATAGATCCCCTGCTTGATCCGCATCATAAAAAAGCACTGGTATTAGGAACCGGAGGAGCATCAAAAGCTGTAGCTTACGGACTCAAACGACTCGGAATAGAAAGTATGTTTGTATCACGTTATCAACGGCCTAACGCATGCACTTACGAAGAACTGACACCGGAAATCATGAAAGAGTACACAATCATTGTTAACTGTACTCCGGTAGGAATGTACCCTCATACCGACCAATGCCCCAATATCCCCTATAATCTGTTAACTTCAAATCATTTGCTTTACGATTTGCTCTACAATCCTGACAAGACCCTATTCATGAGAAAAGGAAATGCTATGGGTGCCGTAACAAAAAACGGATTGGAAATGTTACTCTTACAAGCTTTTGCCGCATGGGATATCTGGAACAAATAAAAACAGCCATGAAAAGAAGAACAAAAATAATCTGGAGCATATCAGGCTTTGTATTCCTTGTTATTATAATCTGTACAGGAGCAGGACTTTATATGCTTGATTATGCGTTGTGTCCAGACAACCAAGAAAAAGATTTCAGAGAAACAGATCTTCAAGGCTCATGGAAATATATGCTTACTGAATATCCCTTTATAAGTCAATGGGTAGATAGCCTGCAACAATCAAAGGCTCTGAAAGACACCTTTATAATTACCGATGACCATATCCGCCTGCATGCCTTTTACGCATCATCTCCCGACAGTACCTCCCGAACTGCGGTCATCATACATGGATATACCGACAATGCCATTCGGATGATGATGATCGGCTATATGTATAACCACGATTTGCAATACAACATTCTTCTCCCAGACTTACGCTATGCAGGATGGAGCGATGGCTCTCACATACAAATGGGATGGAATGACAGAACAGACGTACTGAGATGGATGGATGTAGCCAATGACATTTTTGACGGACATACTCAAATGGTGGTACATGGAATATCAATGGGAGCAGCAACCGCCATGATGGTTTCAGGTGAAAAACAACAAGAATATGTAAAATGCTTCGTGGAAGACTGCGGATATACCAGCGTAAAAGAGCAGTTTGCCAAAGAGCTTAAAGAACAGTCCGGACTTCCATCTTTCCCAATACTTGACATAGCAAGTTGTCTTTGCCGGCTAAAATACGGATGGGACTTCGATACGGCCAGTGCTGAGAATCAGGTAAGAAGATGTAAGCTGCCGATGCTTTTTATACATGGAGACGCTGATGATTATGTTCCTGCCTGGATGGTATATAAGGTATATGAAGCCAAGCCGGAACCTAAAGAATTATGGGTGGTGCCCAATGCGACACATGCCATGTCATACCGTGACAACAAGACAGAATATACAAGCAGAGTGAAAGAATTCACAGCAAAGTACATCTCTGAATAATTGGATCAACTCTGTATACGAATGCAAAAAAGCAAATAACAGGCCATATCTTGCAAAGATTTTTGTACATTTGCGTCCGTATGAAAAAGCATTATATTATACTGGCGCTTTGTGCTATATTCAGCATTCTGCATCTGCAGACACGGGCACACCCGTATAAGGTAAATGAAATACCTATGACACATCTGCAGGATCGTACACGTTATGTGTCAAACCCAGACGGAATTTTATCAGCACAGACTGTAGAGAGTATAGACAGCATTCTTTATGCTTTGGAACAAAAAACCGGAATAGAGACGCTGGTTGTATCCGTAAATGAAATAGAAGGCGGAGATTGTTTTGAATTTGCATTACAATTGGGAAAACAAAACGGCATAGGTAAAAAAGAAACTGACAACGGACTTGTAATATTGCTTGTAACCCAAGAACGATGCATACAGTTCGTCACCGGATACGGCTTGGAAGGAATTCTTCCGGATGCTGTATGCCGGCGCATACAAGTACAGCATATGAATCCCTATTTCGGAAAAGCCGACTGGAACACAGGAATGCTTTCCGGTATCCGGGCTGTAAATTCATATCTGAAAAATTATCACGATGGTACCGAAAGCAATGACAGGCCGGCAGGATTCACCGCTTCAGACTATTATCCGTTTATCTTTGCAGGAATCATCTTTATTGCATTCTTTATCTTTGCATATAAAAATCAAAGGCGAAAAAGCAGATGCCCACACTGCAAAAAGCATACATTACGACATACAGACTCACGACTCGTCTCAAATATCAATGGTATCAGAAAAGAAGAAGCAATATATACATGCGCGCATTGCGGATATACAATAGTACGCGAAGAAGAATCACATGACAATCATGACGGATTCGGCGGACGTGGAGGCGGTCCTGTTATCTTCGGAGGCGGCTTTTTCAGACGAAGAAATGGAGGAGGGTTTAACGGAGGTAGTTTTGGAGGCGGCAATTTTGGCGGAGGAGGCTCTGGATCAAAATTCTAAATGAACAAGTTTAATAATTAAACAGATATCAGTATGAAAAATCTAATGAGCTTATTTTTTGTTATTATAAGTATTGCAACACTAAGCAGCTGCGGCTATAACAGCATGGTAGAAAAGGAAGAAGCCGTAAACACTGCCTGGAGTAACGTTGAAAATCAGTACCAGCGCAGAGCAGACCTCATTCCTAACCTTGTAAATACAGTGAAGGGATATACTACCCACGAACAGGAGACACTGGAATCTGTAGTAAATGCGCGTTCAAAAGCCACACAGATTACATTGAAAGCTGAAGACATGACTCCCGAAAGGCTCAAAGAATATCAGGCTATACAAGGAGAAGTAGGTAGTGCATTAAGCCGGTTGCTCGCTGTCACCGAAAACTATCCGGAACTGAAGGCAAACCAGAATTTTAAGGAATTGCAAGCCCAGCTTGAAGGAACGGAAAACCGCATAAGCGTGGAGCGCAGGAACTTTAACCAAGCGACACAAGATTATAACACCTATATCCGCAAATTTCCCAACAACCTGTTTGCCGGCATGTTTGGTTTTGAGAAAAAACCTTATTTCGAAGCTGAAGCAGGCAACGAAAAAGCACCAGAAGTAAAATTTTAAAAAGCCGGAACCGAGAACGATAAGTATATGAGCAGCCAACGTTATATGTCAAGAGGCGTTTCAGCACTTAAAGAAGATGTACGCAATGCCATACAGAATATTGATAAAGGAATATACCCCAAGGCATTCTGTAAAATTATACCCGACATATTAGGCGGTGATCCGGAATATTGCAATATAATGCATGCCGATGGAGCCGGAACAAAATCAAGTCTGGCTTATCTTTATTGGAAAGAAACCGGAGATCTGAGCATATGGAAAGGCATTGCCCAAGATGCCCTTATCATGAACATAGATGACTTGTTATGTGTAGGAGCAGTAGACAACATATTGGTATCTTCAACCATAGGCCGGAATAAACTGCTTATTCCCGGTGAGGTTATCTCTGCTATCATAAACGGAACGGACGAGCTTCTTGCAGAACTGCGTGAAATGGGTATAGGCGTATATGCGACTGGCGGTGAGACTGCCGATGTCGGTGACTTGGTCCGTACAATCATAGTAGACAGTACAGTAACTTGCCGAATGAAACGCAAAGATGTTATCGATAACGCAAATATTCGTCCGGGAGATGTCATTGTCGGACTGGCATCTTACGGACAGGCAACTTATGAGAAAGAGTACAATGGCGGAATGGGAAGCAACGGACTGACTTCTGCGCGCCATGACATGTTTGCCAGATATCTGGCTGAAAAATATCCTGAAAGCTATGATAAGGCCATTCCTGAAGAACTTATATATTCAGGGAAGCTAAAACTCACAGATAAAGTAGAAGGAAGTCCATTGGATGCAGGGAAGCTGGTTCTGTCTCCTACACGTACCTATGCGCCAGTAGTAAAGAAACTTCTGGATGCTCTTCGTCATGAAATACACGGAATGGTACATTGTTCCGGAGGAGCACAAACCAAGGTGCTCCATTTTGTAGACAACGTGCGGATAGTTAAGAATAACCTCTTCCCTGTTCCGCCCCTCTTCAAAACAATTCAGGAGCAAAGCGGGACTGATTGGAATGAAATGTACAAAGTATTCAACATGGGGCATCGTCTGGAGGTATATCTTTCATCAGAACATGCAGAAGAAGTTGTTGCCATCAGCAAAAGCTTCAACATTGACGCGCAAATTATCGGCCGTATAGAAAAATGCGATCACAAAGAATTAATCATCAAGAGCGAATTCGGAGAATTTAAATATTAACTAAAAAGTAGCATACAAGATAAATGCCCGGAAACAATACATTGTTGGAAAAGTCTGACGAATTGGTTGCACGCTTTGAAGAAGTCTCTACCTTAATCACTGACCCTTCCGTAATAGCAGATCAGAAACGATATGTAAAGCTGACAAAAGAATATAAGGAACTAAGCGAACTGATGAAAGCGCGAAAAGAATATATTCAATGTCTGAACGGACTGGAAGAGGCCAGACAAATCATTTTGACTGAAAGTGATCCCGAAATGAAAGACATGGCGCGTGAAGAAGCCAGTACATGTGAAAACAGACTACCTGAACTGGAAGAAAGAATCAAGCTGTTGCTCGTCCCGGCCGACCCGCAAGATGACCGTAATGCCATCCTCGAAATCAGAGGAGGAACAGGAGGTGACGAGGCTGCAATCTTTGCCGGTGACTTGTTCAGAATGTATGCCAAATACTGCGAGTCGAAAGGTTGGAAAATGGAAATATTAAACTTTAACGAAGGCGCAGCCGGAGGATACAAAGAAATCGTATGTTCTATTTCTGGAGAAAAAGTGTATGGAACCCTCAAATACGAATCAGGAGTACACCGCGTACAACGGGTTCCGGCAACAGAGACACAGGGGAGAATACATACATCCGCCGCCTCTGTAGCCATTCTGCCCGAAGCAGAACCTTTTGATGTAGAAATCAATGAAAGAAAAATCAAATGGGATACGTTCAGAAGCGGAGGTGCCGGTGGACAAAATGTAAATAAAGTCGAATCGGGAGTTCGTCTGCGCTACAATTGGGAAAATCCCGATACAGGTATTGCAGAGGAAATTCTGATTGAATGTACGGAAACACGTGACCAGCCTAAAAATAAAGAAAGGGCATTGGCCCGTCTCCGCACTTTCATTTATGACAAAGAACACCAAAAATATATCGATAACATTGCATCCAAACGAAAAACTATGGTATCTACAGGCGATCGCTCAGCCAAGATACGCACGTACAATTATCCACAGGGACGTATCACAGATCACCGTATAAACTATACCGTTTATAATTTGGCATCGTTTATGGATGGCAACATACAAGACTGCATAGATCATCTGACTATTGCGGAAAATGCAGAACGTTTAAAAGAAAGTGAATTGTAGTCATGGAATTTTATAAATCATCGGGAACGTTATGAACAAGCAAGAATTATTTGATAATATCAAACAAAAAAAATCATTCCTGTGTGTAGGGCTTGATACTGATATAAAAAAAATACCCTCGCATCTGCTAAAAGAAGAAGATCCTGTTTTCACTTTCAATAAGGCAATCATTGATGCGACTGCCCCATATTGTATCGCATATAAGCCCAATCTTGCTTTTTATGAAAGCATGAGAGCCAAAGGCTGGATCGCTTTTGAAAAGACAATCCGGTACATAAAGAAAAACTATCCGGACCAATTCATCATTGCAGATGCCAAACGAGGTGATATTGGAAACACTTCAGCCATGTATGCCCGTTCTTTCTTTGACGGGCTGGATATTGATTCAGTAACGGTTGCCCCCTATATGGGTGAAGACAGTGTCTCTCCATTTCTCGCTTACAAAGGCAAATGGGTTATCCTATTGGCTCTTACTTCAAACAAAGGTTCACACGATTTCCAATTAACAGACGATCCGCAGGGAGAGCGCCTCTTTGAAAAGGTTTTGCGCATCTCACAAAACTGGGGTAACGATGAAAATATGATGTATGTTGTTGGCGCTACTCAAGGCAGAATGTTTGAGGATATCCGTAAAATAGTTCCCAGCCACTTCTTATTGGTTCCGGGTATAGGAGCCCAAGGCGGTTCTCTGAAAGAAGTATGCAGATTTGGATTAAATTCTCATTGCGGTCTGATAGTAAATTCAAGTCGTGCTGTGATCTATGCCGATTCAACAGAAAAATTCGCAGAAGTCGCTGCTGAAAGGGCAAAAGAGATACAACAGCAAATGGCTGAACAATTAAGAAATATTCTATAAAAATCGTTTCTGTCACAATTACCGCATTATCATGTGCATAAAAAACATTTTTCATATAGCCGGCAATATGGAAAATTCATATAACATGCACATTTTTATATACTATAATCCGCTGGCGGAATTGAATCAGCGCATATTTTACCCGCCTAACGGCCTGTCGTTTCCGCTACAGGCATATCGCGGGCCTGTCAGTGCGCCGGTCTTTCCCGATAATCAGGGCGAACAGTCCTTTCATGCCTTTCGTGCGCGGTTGCAAGAACAAGGTCTCTGCTCTTTTCCTTTTCTTGGCTATAAGGGTTTGGACACCTGTTCCCGGCACTGGCAGGCCGTATCGCCATGCACCCGGCCGGATTCCGGCAGTCTGCCTGCGAAATGCCGGGAACACTTACAGCACCGCGCACAAGCCGCGCATGCGGCAACCGGAGCTTGACAGCCTGAACACCGTTATGCTACTGAACTTAAAAATCACCGGCACGCACGGCTTTTCTCTCATCTTCTTATTGCCTTTCCAAATTTCCTTCCCCACGGATATACGATAATCCTTTTACCATAAGAAGAAAAAAGACTTAATGCCATTTTTTAATAGAAAATTCATTAAATACCTGACAAAACTTATCCAAATATACGGAAATTCCAAAAAATTTTGCGTTATTTGCAGGATAATGGAAAAAGACAGATACAGATACGTATTCATTCCATCAAAATAGTCCACATTTGAAACATTGTAAATATGGAATTTTCAGCAAAGCAAATTGCAGAGTTTATTCAAGGAGTCGTTATAGGAGACGAAAATGCGACAGTACATACCTTTGCAAAAATTGAGGAAGGAGTTCCCGGATCTATTTCTTTCTTGTCAAATCCTAAATATACTCATTATATTTATGACAGCGAGTCCACAATTGTTCTTGTAAACAAAGATTTCACTCCTGAAAAGCCCGTCAAAGCAACTTTAATCAAAGTTGACAATGCATATGAAGGTGTCGCAAAATTATTGACTCTCTATGAAATGAGCAAGCCTAAAAAAACAGGTGTTAGTCCTTTGGCATTCATATCCTCATCAGCCCGAATTGGTAAAAACGTATACATTGCCGCCTTTGCATATGTTGGAGACAATGCAATTATCGATGACGGAGTGTCTTTATATCCGCATGTAACCGTAGGTGAAAACGTTCAGATAGGCGAAAGCAGTATTCTATATCCAAACGTTACTATATATCACGATTGCCGTATCGGCAAACGATGCATATTGCATGCAGGAAGTGTCATAGGCGCTGATGGCTTTGGCTTTGCCTCTACTTCAGAAGGATACGAAAAGATACCTCAAATAGGAATCTCCATATTGGAGGATGATGTAGAAATCGGAGCAAATACGTGCGTTGACCGTGCGACAATGGGGGCAACAGTCATACACAAAGGCGTTAAATTGGATAATCTGATACAAGTAGCGCATAACGTTGAAATAGGGAATCATACCGTTATGGCCTCACAAGTCGGTATCGCAGGATCAACTAAAGTGGGAGAATGGTGTATGTTCGGAGGACAAGCAGGATTAGCAGGACATATTCACATTGGTAATCGGATAAATATCGGGGCACAATCAGGAGTGGCTGGAACTGTTAAAGGAGACAATCATACCATTATAGGAAGTCCGGCAATAGATGCGAAACAGTTTTCCAAGTGTGCGGCCGTATATAAGAACCTGCCTGAAATGTATAAGACAATAAGCCGGCTACAGATAGAAATTGAAGATTTAAAAAAACGACTAAATAAATAATATAAACCCATGTTGAAACAGAAAACACTTAAAGGCAGTTTTTCTCTCTGCGGAAAAGGTCTTCACACTGGCTTGAATCTGACAGTGACTTTTAATCCTGCCTCAGATAATCATGGATATAAAATTCAACGGATAGATATTGAAGGACAGCCCGTTATTGACGCCGTAGCAGGAAACGTAACAGAGGCAACCAGAGGTACGGTCCTCTCAAAAAATGGAGTGAAAATAGGTACCGTAGAACATGGATTAGCCGCTTTATATGCAGCCGGCATAGACAATTGCCTTATTCAAGTAAACGGCCCGGAGTTTCCTATTCTTGACGGCAGTGCAAAAGCCTATGTGGAAAACATTGAACGCGTAGGAATTGAAGAACAAAATGCTGTTAAAGACTATTACATCATAAAATCTAAAATCGAATGCAAAGACGAAACGACAGGTTCGTCTATTGTCATACTTCCAGATGACAACTTTAGTGTTAATGTATTGATTTCATACGATTCCCTGATTCTTTCTAACCAATTTGCCACCTTGGATAGCATGAGTGATTTCCAGAAAGAGATTGCTCCCAGCAGGACTTTTGTCTTTGTGCATGAAATAGAGCCGCTTCTTGCTACCGGATTAATAAAAGGAGGAGATTTGGATAACGCAATCGTAATATATGAGCGCCGGATGTCACAAGAACAATTCGATAAACTGGCAGATGTAATGAAGGTAGAGCATCATGATGCGGCTAAAGTGGGTTATTTAAATAACAAGCCGCTGGTCTGGCCTAATGAGCCTGCCCGTCACAAACTCCTTGATATAATCGGAGACTTGGCTCTAATAGGAAAACCTGTCAAGGGCAGAATCATTGCTACAAGGCCAGGACATATAATCAACAATAAATTTGCACGTTTGTTACACAAGAATATTAAGCAGCATGATATACAAACCCCTGTTTATAATTGCAATGAAAACCCTGTCATGGATGTAAACCGCATTCGTGAATTACTGCCTCATCGTTATCCGTTTCAGTTAGTGGATAAAGTAATCGCCATCGGAGCCAACTATATAGTAGGAATAAAAAACATAACATCCAACGAGCCGTTCTTTCAAGGACATTTTCCACAAGAACCTGTTATGCCGGGGGTTCTTCAAATAGAAGCAATGGCACAGGTGGGAGGATTGCTGGTGTTAAACTCGGTAGATGAGCCCGAGAGATATTCAACCTATTTTATGAGAATAAACAATGTAAAGTTCCGGCAAAAGGTTGTTCCAGGTGACACCCTGATATTTAAAGTCGAATTGCTTGCTCCCATCCGGCATGGTGTCTCAACAATGAAAGGATATGCGTTTGTCGGCGAAAAAATAGTATGTGAAGCGGAATTCATGGCACAAATAGTAAAAAACAAATAAAAGGAATATGATAAGTCCTTTAGCATATATAGATCCAAATGCGATAATCGGCAATAATGTTGAGATTGGCCCTTTTACATTCATTGATAAAAATGTCATAATTGGTGATGATAACATTATTATGGCCAATGCCAATATATTGTACGGTTCAAGGATTGGTAACGGCAACAGGATATTTCCAGGCTCAGTTATCGGAGCCATCCCTCAGGACTTGAAGTTTCACGGGGAAGAAACTACTGTAGAAATCGGTGATAACAATATCATACGTGAGAATGTCACCATTAACCGGGGTACTGCCGCAAAAGGAAAAACCGTTATTGGAAACGCCAATCTTTTAATGGAAAGTGTGCATGTAGCCCATGACGCGCATGTAGGGAACGGATGTATCATCGGAAACTCCACCAAAATGGGAGGCGAAATAGTCATTGACGATAATGCTATTATCAGTGCAGCCGTTCTGATGCATCAATTTTGCCGCGTCGGAGGATATACAATGATTCAGGGAGGATCACGCTTCAGCAAGGACATACCGCCTTTTATTACTGCCGGACGCGAGCCGATAGCATATTCGGGTATCAATATTGTAGGACTCCGGCGCAGGGCATTTTCTGACGAATTAATAGAAAACATTCACAATGCATACAGAATCATCTATCAAAGCGGACTGAATGTAAGCGATGCGCTTGATAAAATTGAAGTGGAAATTCCTATGAGTAAAGAAATTGAATATATAATATCATTCATCAAGGAGTCACAAAGAGGTATAATTCGTTAATCATATATACTGTCATGATATACAGATTTACTATAGTTTCTGATGAAGCAGATGATTTTGTCAGAGAAATAAAAATAGATTCGGATGCGACTTTTTATGATTTTCATAAAAGTATATTAAATGCATGTAATTATTCAGACGATCAAATGACATCGTTCTTCATTTGTGATGAAGAGTGGGAAAAGGAAAAAGAAATCACATTAGAAGATATGGGAACGAGTTCTGAAGAAGACAGTTGGATAATGAAAAATACCACCCTCAGCGGACTGATAGAAGACGAAAGACAACGTCTGCTGTATGTGTTTGATCCTTTGACCGAAAGAGTATTCTTTATTGAGTTGTCTGAAATCATACCCGGGCAGGATCTTGAACATCCTGTCTGCTCACGCAAGCAAGGAAAAGCTCCCAAACAGTCTGTCGGTTTTGATGAAACGGAAAAAAATACAAACAACAGTCTGATTGATTTAGACGAAAACTTTTATGGAGATCAGTCTTTTGATCCGGAAGAGTTCGACCCGGAAGGATATGAAATGTCAGATGGAGAATACGATAACTATTAATCTTTTGTCTTGAATAATATTTTTTACGAACGGGGATTGTGTCGCCTCTCCCGCATTCATCCGGGTTCTCATTCGCGGAAGCGGTAACAGGATGTAGCCTGTCAGGGAACAAAGCAGGGGAAGACAGCATCCTCCATTGCGGCATCCGATCCCTGCTGACATGGAATATGCCGTTTTATGATTCCTCTAAAGAAAGTTTTTCTTGCGGATCCGCAATGTTTTTGATAACTTGCCGCCGCTTTTCGGTCAGACCGGCCGGATAATCGGCTTATAGCCTGCTGGTTTGAAACCTTAAAGTCACGAAAATTATCCCTGCCGCCAACCAGCTGATGGATAAATACAGACATTTCAATACAGAGTCTAAGAACAGATTGCATGAAAACATTGATAGTATTGGTAGGCCCTACAGGAGTAGGCAAAACAGAACTGAGCCTTACTATTGCGGAAAAATATAATACCCCTGTTATATCATCCGACTCCCGTCAGTTATACGCGGACTTGAAAATAGGAACAGCGGCCCCGACAGAAGAGCAGCTGATCAGAATAAAGCATTATTTCATCGGGATACTGAAACTTACCGATCACTATAGCGCGGCGCGGTATGAGTCTGATGTATTAAGACTTAGTGAGGAACTGTTTAAACAGCATGATGTGCTGCTTATGACCGGAGGCTCTATGATGTACATCGATGCCGTATGTAAAGGCCTTGATGACATTCCCTCAGTAGATGCGGATACAAGGGCGCAGATGCTGCGGCATTATGAAGAGGCAGGTCTGGAAGCTATATGCAAGGAACTTAAGCTGTCAGACCCTGAATATTATTCAATTGTAGATTTGAAAAACCCCAGACGGATAATTCATGCACTGGAAATTTGCTATATGACCGGACGCACATATACCTCATTCCGTACCCGGAACATAAAAAAAAGGCCTTTCCGTATATTGAAAATAGGACTTGACAGAGAACGTGAAGAATTATATGAACGCATTAACAGACGGGTGGATCAGATGATAAATGACAATCTCATAGAAGAAGCACGCAAGGTATATGGCTTCAGAAACCTGAACCCACTCAATACCGTAGGCTATAAAGAATTGTTCAATTATTTCGATGGCGAATGGCCGTTGAACTTCGCTATTGAGAAGATAAAACAAAACTCACGCGTCTATTCCCGGAAACAAATGGCATGGTTTAGGCGTGACCCTGAAATTACTTGGTTTCATCCTGAACAAAAAGATAAGATTATGGAATTCATAAACTGTAAGCTGGCAGAACAGAAATAAGCGGCCCGGAATTACCCTTTAGTTTGCCAGAGAGGGATATTCGGTGTTATAGCCCGCTCATAGCGCCCTATACGGCCTGTCTCTTTCCTTGGCGGCAGCAGGCCTCTATACTCTCCCGTCTGTGATTCCTCCATCTTCTTCAATAGTACATCACCTCGTTCTGATTTTAAGTGACAACTGTTTAGTCTCTGATAATAGTGTGAGTATTGGTGGAAGTTTTTGCTATTGTCAACTGATTGTATTCTACCAAGCCGTCATCCATAAGTCTGTTTCCTACAGTCTTGTGCCGTATTCCGAGTCCTCCTCTTGCAAGTCGGCAAGATTGTCCAGAACATCGTCATCCATTGGCAGGATTTGCATGAAACAAATCTTTGACTCGATGTGCTTCGACCAGTAAGCGCTGACCTCACCGCCGTTATCCAATCTCTCCTTGATTCCGCTGAAATCGCCCTTAAACCTGGGGTGGTCAGAATACATCATGCGAACCACTCTCTCATTCATGGATTCCTCATAAAGGCTGAAGTTCACAAAAGGAGCCGCCCTCTTCTGAAGTTCGTTGCAAATGGCTGGCAGGCTGCCGGCATTCTCCGGATCCCGGACGAAACTGAAAGGAGCCGCCCAATTTATATATAGATAATGTCCGCTTGTGTATTCGGAAGATTTTTTCTCTACAAGACGAATGAGGGAAGCCCTCGTAGGCGCGGCTTCTTTTTTCCATTCCTTGACTGCCTCGTCTCTTCTGGCTTTTGATCCCGATGACTGTTCTTCTTTAAGCTTTCGCAAATCAATGAGCGGGAAGCAATGGCTTGTGTGATCAGTGAGCTTAAACCCATCACAGGAAGTCCTTTTCTTTTCGTATTCCTGTTCAATGCATTCCACTTGTCTCTTGAAGTCTGCGAATGCTTTCTTGAGCTCGGTACGTTTTTTGATTCGCATGATGCTGTCGGCCGGTTCCTGTCCGGACGAAGGAACCGGAGAATCTACTACAGGCCTTTCTATTTCAGCCGGGTCTTTCTGTTCCTCTTTCCTTTTGAAGATATCCCGTATCCAATTCCACATTCGGTGGAGAAAATTCCTTTTTCCTGCAGACTCTTTTTTGGTTTTATCTATGAAACTGTTATCTCCCCCAGCGGGCGGATCAGGATCCACGCGTGGATCAGACTCAGGCGGATTGCGTTTCACGTAATCCAGAAACGCTTCAGACGTTACGTAGGAAACAAGAGCCTCGTATTGCGCTTCCTTTCCGTCACGTTCCTTGTCGTCATTGGCCAGGTAAACGGCGGCACGGTCAATGTAACGCGGATGCGTGCCGTCGAACTCCCTTTCGGCATTTTTCAGCTGCTCCTCAGAAACATCGTCTCCTTCCGGACCGCCGAGAGACGTTTTAACGGCTTCCCATTCTTCTCTGCGCCCACGCTCGATTAACGTCTTGAGACCGGTGATTTCGTCATCTATCTTCTTGTCAGCTGAACAGGGATGGCTTTGTATGTCTTCCGAGAACGGCACGCTCTCATATATCTCTCCGAGCCGCTTTTTCCGTGTGCGCAGGCCAAACGGGTGCGCCTCCGTGTCCATTGCTTTCTTGTCATCAAGCCCGGCCGTCTCGTCTTCATCGGAGAGGAAAGCAAGGTGCAGGTCTCTGTTGTCTGCAAGCTTGAAATACCGTTCCACATCGGGATAGTAATACATGCTTTCAGCAAAGCCCGCTGAGAAACAGCCGGTATTGCAGCCGGCGGGATGTATCGCGTTATGAATATAGCCTGCATTGTCTGAGTCGGAGACGAGCATCATGAAATCCGTCAGGAAACGTGGAAGCTTCAGGTCGTGATCATCCCTTCCGAGACTGGTAGCGGCTTCATCAGCCTTCTGATTGCTTATATAGAAAAGGTATCTCCAAAGGTTCTCTCCGCCTCTTGCCGTGTCCGAAACGGTTTTCCTGTGATTGTCCAGCAGCTCTCTCAGTATCGGTACCGGGATATGTCTCATGATGTCGGCAGGGGAATCGGGATTGTAAGTGAAGACGATTCTGTAGAGGCGGAAATTTACAATGTGGCCTTTGCCGCCGTTGTACAGCTCGTTGAATTCTTCTATCCAGCCGTCCGATTCGTCAAGTTCATCCTGATTCAAAGGATTCTCAAGAAAGAAGATATTGACGGTTTCATCTTGGGGAATTGCATAGGCAAGCCGGAATGCCGCCACATGATTCGCTACCCTTTCGCGTAGTGGTCTGGATTCGTCTGCTTCTTCAGGCTTATCATAGACTTGGTACTCGTATAGGTATCCCCCGTCTTCTGACCTGATGATTTTTCCTGTTGAGATGCCGGTACGGACTGCATCGCATCGCGGATGGCATTCCCTGATGCCGTCTACAATGCGGTGCAGCCTGCCGCTCGCACTGATTACGATGAATTCAGCCATTGTCTTGTAACGGATTGTAGCCGGTGATAAACCTTATTTCCTTATCAAGCAGGTCTCTTACAGGCTTAAACGGAGGGGTATCGATACCGCTTTCTTCCGTAGGACTAAGGCTGGCACACTCGTCTTTATAGGATTCGTTTTCCTTTATTTGTCTCACTCTGTCATTGAAAAATTGAATTCCCTTTTCTTTTTTCCTCTTCTCCAATTCCTCCTCGACTTCCTGATAAAGACCCTCGCTCTTGAACATGTCAAAAGCCACGTTGCGTTGAGAACTCAGGTTATGGCGGAATTTGTAGATAGGAGCTCCATGGACCTCTGAACGTATCCAATAACATCCGTCATCGCAATGAATGAGGCCGAAAACGAACCCGAGCACCCAATTCTTGAGTACATTGTCAGTGGCGGTTCCTGGCATGAGGCTGAAATGTTCCGACTCCATGCGGCTTTTAAGTCTTTCATCGATATAGTTGGCTATCATCTTGCCATCCCGCTCTTTCTTCTTGGTGTCCTCCATATATTTTTTGAAGTTGTTTACCGCGAAAATGGGGAGCAAGGCTTCTACGGCAATGACGTACACGCGGTCATGCTGGTTGGTGGAAGCAAAGGAGGCTGTGTGGCTGCTAGCATCGAAGCAAGTCTCATAACGGGGGTCGGTTTTGAATATGCTGGTATCGCTGTTCCCTGCACCTATCACGAAGAGCTCATCGAGCCGATGATTGGCAAGGGGGTAGCCAAGCGTATCATAAGTCCAGAAAGGCGAGGCAAGTTCCTTGAGGCGACTGAGATATCCCTTGACCTTCTCTTCCGGCATGGCTTTGAGAATGTCATCGATTCTGCGGCTTGCTACCTCTTGTACGGCCGGTGTTCCTGTGGCAAAGTCCCAGAGTTTCTGCCGTATGGAATCCTTGGACTGATCTGTCCATGAAGCCATGCCGGCATCACCGATATATTCCTTGAAGGCTGCCTTGACGGCATCGTCAAAAGGCAATCGGGACGCGGCTTTTACATCATCCTCATGAAGGAAAATCCGGAATGATGATTTCGAGCCGGATCCCTGCTTCACGTTGTCCATGTTGCAGGTATGGCCAATCTGTTCCAAGACGGTTCTGAGGCTTTCTGTCTTTTGAAGCCTTGAATTCACGGTATTCTTAAACTCGGTGTAAAACCTGATACCCCATTTCCGCTTCATCTCTTCACGAAGGTTTCCGATGGTATCACTCAGCCGCATTTGAATATCCTCAACGACATCGGCATCAATCGGATCAATGAACCACCACCCCTTCTTTTTCACGCCTTTCAACAGTCCTTTCCAGTCCGGCTCATTCCCGGTCTTCTTCTGATAATCTCTTTCTTCCCTTTCCATCTCTTCCTTGCAGTTGGAGATAATCCCCAACAAGGCATTCATGAATTTTATGGCCGCATCAACCTGCCCTTGCGGGCGGGTCATTATTATTCTATTGATGTATTCCTCGAGAGCACTTTCCGTTTTACCCATCTTTTTACCGAGTTCCTCTTCTGAGAGGCGGTCAAGCTCTTCTCCGCAATTGTTTGTGATGTAGGCAGTTATGTCGCTTTCCGTTGTATCTGCATCTATGGTCATGCCAAATGGCGGAAGCCATGAGGCACAGATCGCGTTGATTACATCGTCTTTTCCTGTCATTGCTACGGAGTTAACAAAATCTCTCGCATCGTCCGACCCGTCACTTGGGGACTGCAGCATGGAATCACAGAGCTGGCTGATGATGGAACAGGCCATGGCCCTGCCCACCGCCTTGCCATCGTATACTAATTCCGCGCTGCCTGCCGAAGCGGCCCACGCTTTCTTGTCTCGTATATTATAAGTTCCCATCTCCTTTGCGGCTAAAATGATGTCGTCAAACGAAGATCTAACCTCGGCACCCACCGGAGTGGCATGCAGGAACGCGCTCTCCGCAACGACATCGGCAAGATCGTCCAGATCATTGAACGACACGTTATCGCGGTTCATGTTGTTTATTATGTACGCGTAACCGAATAAGGGCCCGTCCACCTTCGTATGTCCCAAATTAATTTCGGGAGCCTCCGGATCATGATCCATAATATAGTCGAGCGTGCGGATTGCCCCGTATGAATTGTACATGACTTTCTCCATCATCGGGCCTTTGTCTATGGCCTGGAACACATCGGGAAACACAATCCACGGGAGGATGTTACAATCTTCGGGTATGTTGTGTATGAGGCTGAGCACGTCAACCAGCATGCCGCTTCCCGTTCCTCCGGCAATGGAGGCAATCACGTTGATACCGATTTTTTGGTTTGGATCAACATCAAACTCTGAGCCATGCGGTATCAGTTCATTTATCTTTGAGACAGCGGTTAGAATCGTATTCATTATCCTGCCATAGTTATAAAACGCAATGAATCTGCCGTTGGAGCGTACCTGTCCTGCACCGCCGCCTTTGATTGCCGCCAGACTTCCAATGTTATTCCTCGGTATCCAATCGTAAGCTTCTGGATTGTTACGATAAGTATCCAGCGCGTTTTTTACCGTGCATACAAGGAGTTCGGAAGCATCAAGACGGATCGTCTCACCGTTGTTGCCCGTGACGGACTTGTTGCTTGCGGCATTGTCGGTGTCTATGGCAAGGAATCCTATCATAGGAGGAATCTCGCCGTAGCTTTCCGCGAAAAATTTCTTAATCCTGAGGAGCACGGCAGTGCCTGTGCCTCCCAGACCCACATACAGGGTTTTCTGTAGTTTTATTGGCATAATATAAGTTTTTTAAAAAAGTTCTATCTGTAGATTCGCTCCCTGATTATCAATTGTCGCCCGGCCGGTTTTCGGTATCACGGCCGGCCTTGCGGTATATCCTCTCCCGCGGGCACGGGCTGAGGCTTTGCCTTTAGGAGTGAACTCCAAAGGCGTGCTGATATTGGGGTCAACGCATGTCTTTATCTCTCCGGTGAAAAACCTGTTCCATCCTGATTGCCTTACCTTCTCTTTGTAAAATACCACTTTACGGACACCCTTGAATGAACGGCTGAATTGGCTTACGGGCTGTCCCCCTCTCCGGATAATGACGGTTTTCCTGAATGCCCCGAATTTCGGGTAGAATAAAGGCCTGAGCATAATGCGCCAGAATAGCAGAATGCCGATTGTGGTTCCGGCAAGCCACCAGAGCGCTTTCTTCAAGGGATTCATCGTCTGTTCGTAATCAAGCGTCCATGCGAACGCCTCGTCCATTTGCTCGCCGGATGACAGAATATGGTTGTCAAGCCTGTCCAAGCTGTGGCTTGTGAGTTTCAGGAAACCCTGATGCCTGCCTTCCCCGGATCCGGGCGCGAAACGGAACGTCAGTTTTTTGGATGTCTCGTTGCTTGTTACCCTGAATACATTGTCTTTCAGCTTTTGCCCGTCCGCGAAAACCTGCATGACATCAGATCCAACGGATTCCCCGGAAGTGTCTGCAAACTCAAAGTCGGCAAAGCATTGCCCGTCGTTTTTCGCGTCCTGACTGAACTTGAAGTCAAGGGTCTTCGTCACCGTCTTGGTGCTGTCCCGCACCCAAAGGAAACGGGGGTAGTATGTCACCTTGCCAGACAGGCCGTCATTGCCGTCCACCGATACTTTTAATGAGCGTTCATGTCTGCTCACGCATGTTACATCCACGCTCTCAGTGACGAGAAAATCAAACTTGCCTCCTCCGGACATTGAAATGGCAAGCCGTTCATGAAGCATCTCGGGCAGCTGATGGACATCACCCGCAAAGGTGACGTATACTCTCAGGCTGTCTTTTTTTCCCCCCCCCTCAAGAGTTCCGTCCGTGCCACCTTATATGCCGATGTTCCCGAAAACCCGGCCTTGAGGTCTATTCCTCCGAGTTTGCCGTAGACAACGGGTACATCGAAGTATTTCTCCTCTCTTGCATTGAAAGCAACGGCTGATTGCAGACGGACGAGGTTGATGTTGACATCTGCCGTCTGTACTTTCCAAAGGTGCTTCTGGCTGTCGATGATTTCTTCTATGGCAGGGTCTTCTGCCTTATGATGGAGCATGACATAAAAGCCGTAAGCGTTCCTGTTTCCGCATCTCTCGCTCCATTTGCGGAGCAGCGGCTTGAACAAGTCGGGGGTTTCCTCGTTCTGCCCGTCGGTCATGAGATACATATAAGTGACACGGCTGTCATCCACCCGTGAAGAATAGAAATCGTTAAGGGGGTCACTAAGGTATGTCTTGGTGTTTTTCGTGAGGCTGACGGCATCAATCTTTTTCTTCAAAACCCGCTTGCCGTTCTCCGTCGCTTTCTCGGAACAGGCCTCCAGCAGGCTATGATGCCTGTTGTCGAACGCAAAAGGTATCACAATGAGTTCGGTAGTCTCGTCCGTAACACTGTCTATCGCGCTCTTAAGGTTGTTCCGCACCGGATCCCAAAGCCCGCTGGTTTTCATGGAATACGAGCAGTCCAGATAATACACTCTTCTTTCTTTCAATGACTGGGCGCTTAATGCCATGCGTGTCAATGAAGAGAAGACTAACGCCATAAAGACCACTATCCTTACTATTATCATGTTCACTGCCGTTTTATAAGGGGAGGCCCGCTTGTTTGATTTGTCTGATTTCGTTTGATTTATTTTCCGTTTGCAAAATAATGATTTTTTCCAGTCGCTGTTCCGCCTTTCCTTTACTTTTTTGAAAAGTTTAACAATAGTAAAAAATAATGCGGCTATCCAGCCAGACAGCCCATAGAGCTTTCTTTGTTTAAGAGTACGATGTAATTATCTGATTTATAGCTGTTTTTGCATAATTCAGATAAGGTTGCCGTCTTTATGCCTGTAAAGCTACAGGCAAACGGCCATAAACAGAGCCGTCTGTCAGGGCTTCTGTCTGATTTTCAATCATCGGGAAAACGGTTAGTTTGCGGCATGCCGCCCCGCCCGCAACGCAGGCATGCCATCCTGCCGAAGCTGGAACCGTACAACCGGCCATTGCCGGGATGCGGCAGAGACCTCTCCCCTCTGATGTAAAGGAGAGCAAAAACAGCTTTTTGCCAATAAATTAAAAATCACTCTTTGTCAGAGCATTTACTCTTTGGCAAGAGTGATTTGTCTATGCGGATATCCATATGCCTTTACGCATCGATATTGGCATACGTAGCATGGCTTTCGATAAACTCGCGGCGCGGGCCTACCTCATCACCCATCAGCATGGAGAATATGTAGTCGGCTTCGGCGGCATTCTCGATATGTACCTGTTTAAGCATACGGGTGTCGGGGTTCATGGTGGTTTCCCACAGCTGTTCCGGATTCATTTCACCCAGGCCTTTGTATCGCTGCGTATGGATGCCGTTTTCGCTTCCGTCACCGTATTTCTTGATAAAGCGTATACGGTCTTCGTCTGTATAGCAGTATTCCTTTATCTTTCCTTTAGAGCACAGATACAAAGGAGGAGTGGCAATGTAAAGGTGACCCTCCTGAATGATCTGTGGCATATAGCGGTAGAAGAGCGTCATGATAAGGGTGTCAATGTGAGATCCATCAACATCGGCATCGGTCATGATGATGATCTTATAATAACGCAGCTTCTCTATATTGGCTTCTTTGCTGTCTTCTCCCACTCCGAAGCGTATTCCCAGAGCCTGGATGATATTGTTTACCTCATCGCTCTCAAAAGCCTTGTGCCACATGGCTTTTTCTACGTTCAGAATCTTACCGCGCAAAGGAAGAATGGCCTGGAATGCACGCGCTCGTCCCTGCTTTGCCGAACCGCCCGCAGAGTCTCCCTCCACAAGGAACAATTCGCATTTTGCCGGGTCTTTGTCAGAGCAGTCGGCCAGCTTGCCGGGAAGTCCTCCGCCGGTCATCGGGTTCTTGCGCTGAACAGATTCACGCGCCTTGCGGGCCGCTATACGTGCGGTTGCGGCTAAGATTACCTTGTCTACTATAATCCTCGCCTCTTTCGGATGTTCTTCCAAATAGTTGGTCAGAGCTTCACCAACAGCCTGATTTACGGCACCGCTCACTTCGTTGTTGCCGAGTTTGGTCTTGGTCTGTCCTTCAAACTGGGGCTCGGCTACTTTTACAGAGATAACCGCAATCAGGCCTTCACGGAAGTCCTCACCCGAGATTTCTACTTTTGCTTTTTCAAGGGCTTTGCTGTCTTCGGCATATTTCTTGAGCACGCGGGTCAGCGCCATACGGAATCCGGCTTCGTGTGTACCGCCCTCGATTGTGTTGATGTTGTTGACGTATGAGTGCAGGTTCTCGCGGAACCCGGTATTGTACATAATGGCGCATTCAATGGGCACTCCCTGTTTTTCGGTATTCAGATAAATCACATCGTTGATGAGCGGTGTGTTGTTTGAGTTCAGAAAGCGTACAAATTCCTTTACTCCTTCTTCTGAATGGAATCTCTCGCATTTGAAACCGCCTTCTTCGTCTTTTTCACGCTTGTCGGTTAGCGTAATGGTAATACCGGCGTTAAGGTATGCCAGTTCGCGCATGCGTGCCTGCAAGATGCTGTATTTATATACCGTAGTTGTAAAAATGTCTGGATCCGGCCAGAATGTCTGGCGGGTTCCTGTCTGGTCCGGATCGCATGTCCCAATTTCTTTGACAGGGTAAAGGGGCTTTCCGCATGCATACTCTTGCTGATATATTTTTCCGTTGCGGCATACTTGTGTTATCATTTTGACAGACAGTGCATTTACGCATGAGACTCCTACACCGTGAAGTCCTCCGGATACTTTATATGAGCCCTTGTCGAATTTTCCTCCGGCATGCAATACGGTCATCACTACTTCAAGTGCCGATTTCTTTTCTTTTTCGTGCAAGTCAACGGGGATACCACGCCCGTTGTCTTGCACGGTAATGGAGTTATCCTCGTTTATGGTGACTTCTATATGATTGCAACAGTCCGCAAGAGCTTCGTCAATAGAATTGTCTACTACTTCATATACCAGATGATGCAAGCCTTTCTCGCTTATGTCTCCGATATACATGGCCGGGCGTTTGCGGACAGCTTCCAGGCCTTCCAGTACCTGTATGTTTTCGGCCGAATAATCAGCTCTGCTGTTGGTTTTTTGTTTTTCCGTCATAGAATTTGTCAAATATATTAATGTGCGAATTTACGAAAAATATCCGATTGAAAGGAAGTCGGATAGTGAAAAAATACTACTGTTCCGGATAACTCTTGGAACAATGAAAGTTATGACGCTTTTTAATTTACAGGTTATTAATGGTATCGGAGACTTCGGGGGATGTGCAAGGTCCGGCGGGCAGGGCTTTCGGGGGGGGTATACATAAACATACGTTCATAAAAAGAATGCGTTTTTTATGGATGGATTTTTGAATCCGGACAATGAATCAGAGAAGAAAGGCACCCTCTGAAAGCGACACCCGACAGCCCGGAATAGTATGCCGCAGACACTACGGATATAAAAGAAAAGTCGGATCATTGACAATCCGGCCTTTTATATCCTGGTTTTTTTGACAGGTTATATGCTTTTTCAAGCAAGTCTGTTGATATGAGCTGTCAATTTGGATTTCAAATTGGCAGCCTTGTTTTTGTGAATCAAGTGGATTTTTGCCATTTTATCCAATATTTTCTGAACTGAAGGATACATGGCAACAGCCTCATCCTTATTGCTAATAGAGCGGAGTTTCCTCACGGCATTTCTCATGGTCTTGCCATAGTATCTGTTATGAAGTCTTCTTTTCTCTTCCTGCCTGATTCTTTTGAGTGATGATTTGTGATTTGCCATCTTGATAATCTTTTTTTGTTTTTTATCTGTTTGTTTTTAGTAGCCCGTGGGAGAATCGAACTCCCCTTTCAAGAATGAAAATCTTGCGTCCTGACCGATAGACGAACGGGCCGTCATGCTATTCAAAGGCTTTCGCGTTTCCTCCGAGGATTGCCGTTTCCAATTTGCGGCTGCAAATGTAAATGTTTTTTTTAAGCCTGCCAAATGTTTTGAGAAAATTATTTTATAATGAAGTGCTTAAACTAATTTCCATGCGTTAAAAGAAATGCCACGATACTTAAATGCCGGCATGCTCATGATCCCGCAGAAATCCGCTGTATCAGAGCCGCCGCACTTTAATTTACCGGGCCAATGCCGGATGCGCTGTACATGGCAAGGATACGGTAAAAGGAGGAATTATGCCCTGCCTTAGCGTTGCGGAAAGAAAACATGAGCCCTATGGCCTGCCTTATCGGAGGCATCGGCACGGCTTTCCACAAGCCCAAGGCGGGGTTCCCAGTAACCACTCTGTCTTTGAATACATGGCAGAAGCAGGCATACCCTGCACTATAACCGGCATGAACACAAACCGGCAATAATCTCACGGAACAGGTCCAGTCGTATATCCACGCGCCGTGTAGTGCCGGCCGGCAAATAGGACCTGTCCGGAGACACCTTATTGATTAATCCAGAAATCAGGCATTGAAGTTTTGAATTCAGGGTCTATATAGTGGCACTGTTCTTTTACGATACCGCGACGGCGTATTGCCGGCTGAAGGCAATAAAGGTCGAACTCATCAATATCAACCTTTGCCGCGTTTGTCCAATGCGGAAAGAGCAGCTTCATATAGCCCACGGCGATGCGTTTGACGGCATTGAAATCACGCGTATCGGCATTCTTGTCATAACCAACTATCTGGTCGAATACAATGCTGTAAACGCTTTGGGTGCGGAGTGCGTGAAGTATTTCCGAAAAATATTCTACGTTTATAGTCCAGCCCGTATATATCAAGCCTTTATGTATCCGAGGCAGATGCCACCCTTCAATGAAGCAATGGAATCGGTCAAGCAACGCCGACTCTCGGAAATTTTGCGGCAGAGAGTCAAAATAACGACAGTTGGCAGGACATTTATTTTCATTAAGCGGGATGTTTCCCATAAGCATAAGACCACATTCCGAAGTAAATTCATTATTATCAATGGTAGTTTTGCCCGATTCAAGGTATGATTTTAGTGCGGCCTGTATTTCAGCAGGCTCTTGAAATACGATTGTCTGGATTTCATCGAAAACCGTAAAATCGTGGTTCTTCATTATCCCGTTTTGTTGTCTCTGCTTATCGTAAAACAACTTTGCACGGGTCACTTTGCCGCCACTTACAAGCCAGCCGTATTTGGAAAGGTTTCCGAATACATACGATTTTCCTGTACCTTTTGGGGCCAATTCAATTACATTCAAACGCGGTTCAACGAAAATGAGCAGGCGCGTAAGAAATTCCAGTTTTTCGGTTAGAGACACAAAGCCATCAGCGTCATATTCCATTGCCGAAAGCAGTACATCTATCCATTCCTTGGTTGTGAAGGCCTCTCGGGCATTCTTCAAATATTCAACATCAACAGACTTATAAGGCTTGAAAGGTTTATAGCCGACCATTTCCACATGATTTTTCTTGCCGTCACCATCCGGAAGAAGAACC
This sequence comes from uncultured Bacteroides sp., assembly GCA_964444735.1. GTDB lineage: Bacteria > Bacteroidota > Bacteroidia > Bacteroidales > Bacteroidaceae > Phocaeicola_A. Next base: position 27,079 of record CAYUIJ010000022.1, read on the forward strand.
AATTTGACTATGCCCCACTTTTCACCATCCACAAGTTCGCCCATGCGTGATTTATAGACGTATTCTGGAATCTGACCCTCGTTCTGCCTGATGCCCATGTCGGGTATCGAGAACCGGCGTATACCTTTGACGAGATCTATATATACGATAAAGCGGGCTAACAGGGTTAGTTCCTCGCCGCAATCCAATCTGTCCTTTACGGTAGTCTGGTCGGCGGGAATAACCGAGTCAAGAAAACTTGTCAGTTTATTGCGATCAACCGAACCGTCGGGATTGACATAGCGTTTGAGAAGAAAATCTTTCACAAACGACGGCAGGTTCCTGCCGGCAAAGAGGCTGCCAGTAGAGGTCGGATCCTTGTATATTGTCATCGCGGAAAATTGTTCGCGGACTTTTTCTGTAATAGCAGGATTCATAATCATCAAAATTTTAGAAGTCAAAAAAGTTGTTATCTTCGGATGCGCCGGTAGAAACTTTTATGCTGAATGAATCAAATATCTCGCCATTGATGTGTACTGTAGCTTTGGTTGCAGTGTCAATCAGTGAAATCCGTTCACTTTCATACGTGTTATCGCTCACATTGGAGAGCTGATAGGTTACGCTGTTATATTCAAGCGTTGGCACATCGACAGAGCCGAGTCCTTTAATGGTGAAGCGAAGCACTGGATTGGTCCCGTCAATTTCGTCATTCTCAATTTTTACAGAATATTTGTTTGCGTTCTTATGTGAGGAAACT
>CAYUIJ010000023.1:0-27508 GCA_964444735.1 uncultured Bacteroides sp.
AGTTCGTCAAGTCGCGTGAATTTGCTGAAGATATTTTTCAGGATGCATTTACGGCAGTCTGGCAAACCCGCCGTTTCATCAATCCCGAAGCCTCTTTTTCCTCATACCTTTATACTATTGTGCGTAACCGTATCTTGAACCAGTTACGAGACATGGCTAATCAAGATCAGTTGAAAGAGCAGATTCTTTCTCAAGCGATCGATTCGGCAAACGAAACCAGTGACCATATTCTGCTCAATGATTTGAAAGAGATTATTGCCTGTGCGTTGGAACAATTGACACCCCGTCAACGGGAAGTGTTCAGAATGAGTCGTGAACTACAGATGTCTCATAAAGAAATAGCTGAAGCGTTGGGTATTTCTGTTCATACTGTACAAGAACATATTTCTGTTTCTTTGAAAGTGATTCGTTCTTATCTGACTAAATATTCAAGTACATCAGCCGACATACTTTTGATTCTATTTTGCCTGAACTTATAATAAATGTTAATCATACCCTGGATCTTTCTTGCTTGTGTGTATACGGCAATAAAGAAAAGGAAGTTTATGTCCTTAAATTTGAGTGTATGATGAAAGGTTCTAAAGCTGAAAAAGATAAATGGCGCTGCTATCTGGATGATCTTTATACCCGGGAAGAGGCTTTGCAATTTTTACAAAGTATAAAAGATACAGAAAATCAAGATTTGCTGGATGAGCTGGCGGCAGAGGTTTGGGAAGAATCCGGAGACTTGCGCCTGCTTGCTGATTTGGAACGGGAAAAATATAAGAGAGAGGCGCGGCGGTTGCTGAAACGTGTTGAACATAAAAAACGCACATGGTTCCGCCGGGTGTCTGTGGCGGCGGTCAGTACGGCGGCTTTCATAGCCGTTATAATAGGGAGTGTCAGCTTTTTCAGGTATATGAATGAACGGCAAGTCACATTTGCCGAAGTCGCCACTTCTTTTGGGGAGAGAAGACAGATAACTTTGCCGGATGGAACTCTTTTGGTATTGAATTCTTGTTCTCAAGTGCGTTATCCGGATCGTTTTGCAGGCGATATCCGTAAAGTAGAACTTGAGGGCGAGGGATATTTCCGTGTCGTACACAATAAAGAGAAGCCGTTTATTGTAAAGACAAAGCAGTTGGATGTTCAGGTGCTGGGTACCCGGTTTGACGTTAAATCCTATTCAACAGATGAAATTATATCTGTGAGTGTGGAGAGCGGCAAGGTGCAGGTTGATTTACCGGAAGCGATAATGAGGCTGACTGCAAAAGAGCGGGTGCTTATCAATTCTGTTTCCGGAGAATATAGCAAGAAAACAGAGGACAGGGGAGTGGCTGTCTGGATGAAAGGAGGCTTGCGCTTCTGCAGCACACCGATCCGGGATGTGGCAAAGGAACTGGAACGTGTATATAATTGCCGGATTACTTTTGCTCCCGGCCAGGATTTCAACAACCTGATTACCGGTGAGCACGATAATAAGAGTCTGGAGGCCGTGCTTAAGTCCGTTGAATTTATCAGTGGTGATATCAAATATAAGAAAGAAGGCGCCAATGTGCTTCTTTATAAATAATAAGATGAAAAATAGACAAATGTTCAACCTTTAAAAGAATAATAGATGAAGACAGCTTCTCCATGAATCTCGCAAAATGATAGAAGCACTCCAAAGGAATGCCTCTATCCGCAATGCGGACGGATATTCGCAAGCTTCGACCCAAATGAATAACGTATCGCGCATTGCCCGTTTTTAATAACTTTAGTCAATTACTAAAAACGCACAAATTTATGAATAATCTTCTTATTTGTAAAGGGATAAGTAAAAACAGCCATTCCTTTTTAGCTTTTTTACTATTCACTTTCATTTTAATTGTTCCGGCCGCTGCCCAGACATTGAAAGAGCATGATATAACGCTTCGCGTGAAAAATGAGCCGGTAGAAAGTGTTTTCAATAAAATCAGCAGACAGACTAATTTTATGTTTCTCTATGACCAGGAGACAGTGAACGGAGCTCCGAAAGTTTCTTTTGATATTAAAAACGCTTCATTAAAACAGATTCTGAGCGAGATAACCGCCCAGACCAAGCTTTATTTCAATAGGATTGATCATACCATTGCTGTCAGCAAACAGCCGCTTAAAAAAGAAACAGCCCAACGTACACGGACTATTCAGGGAATTGTTACAGACGATAACGGAGAACCGGTGATTGGGGCCAGTGTCCAGATTAAAGGTGAAAGCAGTGGCACTATTACCGATATCAACGGACGTTATTCAATTATGAACGTACCGGAATCTGCCACACTGACTATTTCTTATGTCGGATATAAAACGGTAAATGTGTCTGCAAACGATAAGAATACGGCAAGAATCACGTTGGTGGAAGATAGTAAGATGATTGATGAAGTTGTGGTGGTAGGATACGGCGTTCAGAGAAAAAGAGACGTGTCTACTTCTATTTCTTCCGTGAAAGCCGAACAGATAGCGGAAATTTCCGCTTCAGACTTCCGGCAGGCGTTGGCTGGAAAAATGCCGGGAGTTCAGGTTATGCAGCCAAGCGGGGATCCGGAAGGAAGCGTAAGCATCCGTGTTCGTGGTATCAGCACGGTGAGCGCAGGCAATGATCCTCTCTATATTATCGATGGTGTGCCTGTGGAACGCGGGTTTGCCAATCTGAACAACAATGATATTGAATCTGTAGAAGTCTTGAAAGACGCTTCTTCGGCAGCTATTTATGGTAGCCGCGGATCGAATGGCGTGATTATTGTCACAACCAAGCAGGGACAGTCTGAGAAGATGAAAGTGCAGTATGACGGGTATTATGGTGTCCAGAGTGTTTCGAAGAAACTTTCAATGATGAACGCATATCAGTTTGCCGAATTAGCAAAGGATGGTCATGACAACGCCTATCTGGATGCCAATCCCGGAGGATCACCGGATGATCCGAACGGAATGCGTCCGCAGTCGTATGACCGTATTCCGCCTGAGCTGTTCCCTTATCTGAACGGGGATAAGGGGTTAACCGATACAGACTGGCAGGACGCTATTTTCCGTACTGCCGTTACTACCAGCCATAATGTTTCTATTTCCGGCAGAGGAAATACAGCCGGTTATTTTGTATCGGCCAACTATATGGACAGAGAAGGCATTATCATCAATTCCGACTTTAAGAAATATAGTATGCGTATGAATTTGGACGGGAAATATAAAAGGCTGAAATTCGGCCTGAACTTTTCTCCCTCTTATTCCGTTTCCAACCGGGTGGACGCGTCCGGATCACATGGCATTGTGCAATCGGCCTTGATGATGCCTCCGGTATGGCCGGTGTATAATCCGGACGGAAGCTATAATTATCAGGGAAACGGTTATTGGAGGATTGGAAATGATTATCAGCACAATGACACGTTAAACCCGGTGGCTATGGCAAACCTGCAGTCGGATGTTGTAAGCCGTATGGCTATTGTAGGGAAGTTCTTTGCGGAATTGGAGTTAATAAAAGGGCTTACCTATAACATCTCTTTTGGTGGCGATTATTACGGATCGCATAACGATCAATACCGCTCTTCGGAACTTCCGTTATTGGGGTTTCAATATTATGACAAGAAGTCGAACCCTACCGCATACAGTTCGTCCGGTTTTTACTTCAACTGGCTGGTTGAGAATAAAATCAATTATAATACGACAATCAAGGATGATCATTCTGTCAATGTTGTTTTAGTGCAGTCGGCTCAGAAGGAAACGTATAAGGGAGACAATGTGACAGCCACCGATTTTCCGAATGACTACATACAGACGGTTTCCGGGGGTACGGTGACGGAAGGCGCGTCTGATAAGACACAATGGACGATCGCTTCTTATCTGGCGCGCGTACAGTACAGCTATAAAGGCAAGTATCTGGCTTCAGCGGCAATCCGTGCGGACGGTTCTTCCCGTTTTGGAAAAAACAACCGCTGGGGATATTTCCCCTCTGCTTCCCTTGCATGGAGAATAAGCGGAGAAGATTTTTTCACAAAAACAAAATTCCTCTCGTTTGTCGATGACTTGAAAATTAGGGCCAGTTATGGGGTTACCGGTAATTTCCAGATTGGCAATTATGACCACCTGTCTCTGATGGAGTCTGATAACTATATACTCGGTGATGACCAGATGGTGAATGGGTATAAGCCAAGTACCATTAAAAATGAGGATTTGAAGTGGGAAAAGAATACAATGGTGAATGCGGGTGTTGATTTGCAAATGTTTAAGGGATTGCTGGGACTGACTGTGGATTATTATAATACTAATACTTCCAATATGTTGTTAAGGATACCTGTTCCTCAGGTGACCGGATATAGCACCGCATTGAGAAATATCGGCAAGGTGAATAACAGAGGGTGGGAAATAGCATTGACCTCACAGAAGAACTTCACTAAAGATTCCGGTTACTCATTCAATGCCAATTATGCTACGAATACAAATGAAGTAAAGGCGCTCGGCCCGGGCAATGCTCCTATTATATCTACCGGCAGTGTGAATCATGCCTATTACATAACGGAAGTCGGCGAGCCTATCGGCTGTTATTATCTGCTGGTACAGGATGGCATTTTCGCCAATGAGGAAGAACTGAAAAAATATCCTCATTTCCCTAATACCAAGCCCGGAGATTTCCGGTTTGTGGATGTAGACGGTGACGGTGTAATGGATTTGGATAAGGACCGTACGATAGTAGGTAACTATATGCCTGATTTTACCTATGGATTCGGCGGAAAAGTCTGGTTTAAGGGATTTGATCTTGATTTTAATTTCCAAGGGGTATATGGTAATGAGATTTTGAACCTGAACCGCAGGTATATTGACAATATGGAAGGCAGTACCAATGGTACCACCGTAGCCTTGGGCCGTTGGAGGAGTCCGGAAGATCCGGGGAACGGCCAGGTAAACCGCGCCAACCGTAAGGCAAAAGGCTATAATGGACGCACGTCAACATGGCATCTGGAAGGCGGATCTTATCTGCGATTGCAGAATATAATGCTCGGGTATACCCTGCCGAAGAATTTGTCCAACACCTTTTTTGTGGAAAAACTGAGAGTTTATGTTTCCGGGCAGAATCTCTGGACTTCAACTAATTATAGCGGATATAATCCGGAAGTGAATGCCCGTCCGACTAATTCTCTTTCTCCGGGTGAGGACTATGGAACCTATCCATTGGCCAAGACTTTTTTGTTCGGATTGAATATAACACTTTAATCATCCTTTAAATATACGTTATATGAAAAAATATAAACCAGTACTATTTCTGTCAGCTGCTTTCTTATCAGTCGCCTGTACAGACAGTTTCTTTGACTTGGAACCGAATAGCAGCGTGCCTACTGATAAGGTGTATAAGACAGCAGAAGGTTTCAATGTGGCCGTGATAGGATGTTATTCCAAATTGCAGACACAGGTTTCCTATGTTACGGAATGCTGCGAATATCGGAGTGATAATCTGGAATTGAGCGCGCCTACTGCGGGAACGCAGGACCGTTATGATATTGATCAGTTTGCAGATAAGGCTTCTAACGGCATTCTGGAAGATCTATGGGCGAACTTTAATAACGGAGTCTATCGGTGCAACCTTGTATTGGATAGAATCGATGAAGCCGACTTTGACGCTACTTTGAAAAAACAATATAAGGGAGAGGCGCTTTTCATTCGGGCGCTTACCTATTTCAACATGTACCGTCTGTGGGGAGGAATACCGATGACTAATAAAGTGGTAACGGTGGACGAGGCTCTAAAAATCGGGCGTAGCTCAGACCAGCAGGTCTATGATTTCCTTGTCGGAGACCTGAATCAGGTTATTAATGAAAGCATGCTGCCGTCTTCTTATGAAGACGCCGATATTGGGCGGGCGACTTCCGGAGCCGCAATGGCACTGCTTGGCAAGATTTACCTTACTTTCCGTAAATGGGAGGAAGCCCGGAATGTGTTATCTCAATTGAAACTGACAGGCAGGTATTCTTTGAGGGACGCTCCGGCTTGGGTTTTTGACGTGAACAATGAAACGAATGATGAGATCATTTTTGCTGTCCGCTTTAGCAAAGAAGTTGAAGGAGAGGGGCATGGCTATTGGTTCCCTATTCCTGATCTGACTGGCAACCCCCAAACAAAGGCACTGAAAGAATGTTATGAAGACGGGGATCTGCGCAAGGAATTGATTACTTATGTAAAGATGGAAAAAGATAACATCTATGTAATGAACAAATTTATGGATGACAAGAGTGCGACCTATAACACTGTCGGCAATGACCAGATTATTCTTCGTTATGCCGATGTGTTGTTGATGTATGCGGAAGCCTTGAATGAGATCGGTTACAACAGTTCGCCGGATTCAGAAGCTCTGGACGCTTTGAATGCCGTACATACCCGTGCCGGATTGTCTCCGGTTCAGATAAAGGATCTTCCCGATCAGGATAGTTTTCGTAAAGCGGTTATGCTGGAACGTCAGCGGGAGTTCCCCTATGAGGGACATCGTTGGTTCGATTTGGTACGTATGGGAGGCGCTAAGGAAGCCATGGAAGCGGATGGACATATCATTCAGGATTACCAGTTCCTGTATCCTATTCCCAAAACCGAACTGGAAAGAGTGAACAACACAGAATTGCTGTGGCAGAACACAGGATATTAATAATAAAGGAATTCATACAATGAAAAAAGTATATAGCTTGTTATTTGTTCTCACGGTACTCTTTGCTGCTTGTGAGGAAGATCTGCCAAAAGCGGGTTCCGATTTATATGAATTGAAGTCGCTGACGGCAACGGCCGGAGATATGAGCGTGACTCTTTCTTGGGAGGCATACGAGAATGCCCGGCCTAATGAATATTTGATTCTTTGGACTTCCGGATCGTCAGACGCGGAAGGAGGCGAGATGACTGTGGATGCAAAAGCCATGACCGCCACAATCGATAATCTGGTGAATGATGTTGCCTATACCTTTTCTGTACAGCCTCGTTATGCAGGAGGACTGGCCAGTAAGACAACCGCCAGCTGCACACCGAAGAATGCGAGATATCCGATTTCTGATCTGATGGCAGATGCCGGCAACGGACGGGTGCGCTTGAGATGGACGAAACCTTCCAGTGAACGTTATACCAGTTATCAGATTACCGTTAATCCGGGCAACCGGACTATCAATCTGGATGATACCTCATTGGAAGAATACATTGTTGACGGACTGACCAACGATCAGGAATATACGTTCAATGTAGTTTGTGTTTATCCTACAGGCAATTCTGTTCCAGTGGAAGCTTCTGCTACTCCGGGATTGATCTATCCTATTCTTGCCAATTCGGAACCGGTAGTATGGGAGCCATGCGCTTTTGCTTATAACGACATGTATTTTATAGCCGGTGAGGTGAAATCGGTAAGCTGGAATTTTGGTGATGGCACGACATCGGAAGAGAACAATCCGGTACACGCATTTGCCACTACCGGCACTTATACAGTGACCGTAACGGTGACTTATGCAAATGATACGGCCGAGTCGGGCAGTCTGACTGTCACGGTCGGCGATTATAAATGGGATTCCGTTGATTTGAACTATGGCGGACTTACCGGATATGTAAAGGTTTCCAATCCGGTGCTCTCTCCCGATGGAAAGACAATGTACATTCCTACATCTACTCCTGCAGGGCATTTATTTGCTGTCAATGTAGTGAGCGGTGAAATCAAATGGGTATTTGCTATTGATAAGATAACCTATGGAGGAGGCGCGTTGGTGGCTCCTGATGGTACGGTATATCAGTGTGTAAGAGATGCAACTGTTGACAATGTATATGCTGTTAATCCGGACGGAACCCGGAAATGGGCGGTTAAGCTGGATGCTGCGATAGGAGCTTTTCCTGCATTGTCTGCCGATGGTGTCCTTTACTGTCTCACCAATAAGAGTACGTTGTATGCCCTTGATGCGTCCAGTGGCGATATAAAATGGCAACAATCCCTTGACGGATCTACAGGTAGTGCTGTGGCCATTGATAAAGCCGGAAATGTCTATGCGGGTACAAGCGCCGCTATTTATGCTTTTAAACCAAATAAGGATCAGATATGGAAACTGGAAGAAGTAAATGTGACAGAACAGGCTACGTTTGCTTTGAAAGATCAGGTGCTTTATGCAACCTTGAAGGGTGGCGGACTTGTGGCTGTTGATATGACGAACGGGGCAAAGAAATGGACATATCCTGCCAAAGGAGATTGCTATTTCCCGATTGTAGATAAAAATGGCAATATTTACTTTACGGAGAAAGGGTCACAGACAGTTTATGCCGTGAATGCCAGCGGGTCTGAAATCTGGGAGAAAAATGTAGGTTACAATTTGAATTACTGCGGAGGTGTCTTGAGTACGGATGGTATTCTTTATATAGGCAGCCAGGATAAGTCAAATTCAAATGACGGCAGAGTGCTGGGACTTGATATTACTGATGGAAATATTGTTTATGATGAGGCTCTTGTAGGGCAAAAAGTCATGGCAGCCGTGACCATTGGTCCTGACAAACGGCTTTATTGCGGAATGATCGGAACGAACAATATCGGTGCTGTCAAGGCATTTGCCGTCAATAAGACTTTGGAGACAGACGCTTGGAGTATTCGTGGTGGTGATATTTATGGTACAAACCGTCAAAAATAAGCGATTATGAGAACTTCGTTTTTTATTGCGTTCTTAGTGATGACAATGGGCTTATATGCGCAGAAATATAAAGCAGGTACTACTACGGCTATGTGGAAAGTACCTGCTTCCACAGACTTTATTCAAGCCCGGTCTGTTGGATTAGAATATGTTGAGGTGGCATTTAACCAGTGTTACAGAGGCGTTCCGGCAGATGAGGTTATTTCTCGTATCCGGGATATGAAAGCAAAAATTGACAGTGCCGGTATGAAAGTATGGTCTATACATCTTCCTTTTTCCCGCACGCTGGACATATCGGTTCTCAATGATAGGAAAAGGAAAGAGAATATAGATTTTATGGCGGAGATGATTGAACAGTGTGCTCAGTTTCAACCGGAATGTTTAGTCCTGCATCCAAGTTCCGAGCCGATTGCCGACAGTATCCGGGCACAAAGAATAGCCAATGCTTCCAGGTCTATCGCTTATCTGAAGAAATGTGCGGATCGGATAGGAGCACAGTTATGTATAGAGAACCTGCCGCGGACTTGTCTGGGGAATACTCCCGAAGAGCTTTTGGAGATAATCAGAGACATTCCCGGTGTAAAGGTTTGTTTTGACACTAATCATTATACAAAGGGAACGGCGGAGCATTTTGTGGAGACTATAGGTGAACGTATCGGTACCATACATGCTTCGGATTTTGATTTTGTCGATGAGCGTCATTGGCTCCCTACACAAGGTGACATTCAATGGGGAAAGCTGATGCATGCACTCGAAAGAGCCGGTTATGAAGGAGTTTTCATGTATGAAGCGGTTAAAGATCATGAAAACCATGATATGCGTCCGGCACCGGAACAGGTCGTTGATACTTTCAAAAAAATAATTAATGATTATAAAGCACAGAAATAAGATGGACAAAATAAGAAAAACTCAATATTTGCTGTTTTTGTTTTTGGCAATAGGCTTTGTAGCTTGCGATGATGATGAAAAATATAGTGCAGGAACAGGACATGAGGGGGTTCTTATGCAATTGGCAGAAGAGGTGGATGCCACTGCACAACAGCTGTGGAGTTCTTCCCCTTTGGTTGTCGATGCCGAACGTACCACTGTTCTGACCAGAATCCAAGGGTATGCGGATAAATGTAGAGATGATTATTTCAAGAGCTATCTGAACGGATACGATTGGACAAGTGCAAGTATGGAAAAGTGTGATCCTATTCTCTATTTTTATCGGAGCGCATTTGACCGTGTGATGGATGGAGTCAGAAACTCAAAGGTGGAAAATGGCACGGTAGAGATCTGGTTGCTCTATAATATGGGATATGTGGTTAAAACTCCGTCAGGGTGTTTTGCTGTCGATATTTCTCATCGTTGGGCGAAAGAACTGGCGCCATATATTGATTTTCTCTGCGTCACTCATAATCATTCCGATCATTATAACAAAGATCTTATTCAGGCTATGTTTGATTTAGGCAAGCCGGTGTTGTCCAATTACCTGAAAGACGAAACGTATCCTTATACCACCGCAACAGGAGATAAAGATTATGAAATAGGAAAATTCAAGATTAAGACTTGTATTACAGATCACAATAATTCCGGATTATCTGATTATGTGACTGTATTCTCAATTGATTGCGGTGACGATACCGGCAACTTCGTCTTTATGCATGTAGGAGACTCCAGCTATAGACCAGAACAATATACCAACCTGGCTTCTCATGTGAATGTGTTGATACCGCGTTACGGCCCCAATCCGCTGATTGAAAACAATATTCTGGGTACAGGTGCCGGACAGGTAGAACCTGATTATGCCTTGTTATCGCATATTCTGGAGCTTGCTCATGCGGAAGGCGATTCAAGATGGACATTGGATATGGCACTCGAAAGGGCATCGAAAATTAACTGTAAACAGACCTATGTGCCAATGTGGGGAGAAAAAATGGTCTGGAAAAACAATAAACTGAATTAAAATTCTTAATATTTGTATTATGAAACGGATATATAACTTCATACTTCTTCTATGTTTGGTACAACTGGCTGCCGCCCAAAACAGGATAGCAGAAATCAGGGAAAGCCTGTTAGGAAATCATCCTGATAAAATATTAGTTGTATCGCATCGGGCCGACTGGCGCAATGCTCCGGAAAACTCATTGCAAGGTATACAGAATTGCATTGACATGGGGGTCGATATGGTAGAGATTGATTTGAAAAGAACCAAAGACGGACATTTGGTAGTGATGCATGATAAAACAATCGATCGCACCATGACGGGAAAAGGACTGGCAGAAGATTATACATTGGCTGAATTGAAAGCAATGCGTCTTAAAAACGGGGCGGCTTGTAATACAAGACATCAGATTCCTACATTGGAGGAAGTAATGCTGCTCTGCAAAGGCAAGATAATGGTAAACATTGACAAGGGGTATGATTATTTTCAGGAGGCTTATGCCGTACTCGAAAAGACGGGAACGGCTGACCAATGTGTTATCAAAGCCGGGCTTCCTTATGAACAGGTGAAAGCTGAGAACGGCGCTATACTGGATAAAGTGATTTTTATGCCTATTGTACAGTTGCACAAAGAAGGAGCCGGAGCCGTTATTGACAGTTATCAGACTCACATGAAGCCTGCCGCTTATGAGTTAGTGTTCGATAATGACAGTCAGGAGGTTCTTGACCTGATAAAGGAAGTGCGTAATACAGGTTCCAAGTTGTTTATTAATTCTCTTTGGCCCGAACTGTGTGGCGGTCATGATGATGACCGTGCGGTAGAGCTTCATCAACCGGAAGAAAGCTGGGGATGGATCATTAATCAGGGGGCTAAGTTAATTCAGACCGATCGTCCCGCGCTGTTATTGGAGTATCTGCGCAAAAAGGAGCTTCATGATTAAACGTATTTCCTCATGTTGAAACAACTTATAAATTTTTACAAGGTCTCTTCACCGAGACCTTGTGACAGAGAGGTTTTGTCATCTTCCGATGAACATCGTCTGAAGTATCTGAAATGGTCTACTTTCCTTTCTGCGACTTTTGGCTACGGCATGTATTACGTCTGCCGCCTTAGCCTGAATGTCGTAAAGAAGTCTATTGTAGACGAAGGAATCTTCTCTGAAACGGAACTGGGAATAATCGGTTCCGTATTATTTTTCACTTACGCCATCGGAAAGTTCACGAATGGCTTTCTTGCCGACCGTAGTAATATCAGTCGCTTTATGACTACCGGCTTGCTGGTTACGGCATTAGTGAACTTATGTCTCGGCTTTACCAATTCCTTTATTCTGTTTGCTGTTCTTTGGGGAATCAGCGGATGGTTCCAGTCTATGGGAGCCGCCTCCGGTGTGGTAGGCCTTTCCCGTTGGTTCACGGATAAGGAACGGGGTTCCTACTATGGATTCTGGTCTGCCAGCCACAATATCGGTGAGGCGTTGACCTTTCTGATTATTGCCTCCATTGCCAGTGCCTTGGGGTGGCGGTATGGCTTTTTCGGAGCTGGTGTCATTGGCTTGCTTGGAGCCTTGATTTTGTGGAAGTTCTTTCGTGACACTCCCGAGAGTCAGGGCTTTCCTCCGGTGAACGCTCCGAAACAGGGAAAAAAGATGAGTGTGACGAAAACGGTGGATTTCAACAAAGCGCAGCGTCAGGTGCTGATGATGCCTGCTATTTGGATTCTTGCCCTTTCGAGCGCTTTTATGTATATCAGCCGATATGCGATTAACAGCTGGGGTGTCTTTTATCTGGAAACTCAAAAAGGGTATTCCACTCTGGATGCCAGTTTTATCATTTCTGTCTGTCCGGTCTGTGGTATTGTCGGTACGGTGTTTTCCGGGGTGATTTCTGATAAATTGTTTGGTGGCCGCCGCAATGTTCCTGCCTTAATCTTTGGTTTGATGAATGTACTTGCACTTTGCCTTTTCCTGTTGATTCCGGGTGTACATTTTTGGATAGACGTATTGGCTATGGTTCTTTTCGGCTTAGGAATTGGAGTACTAATCTGCTTTCTTGGTGGTTTGATGGCAGTGGATATCGCTCCCCGTAACGCATCGGGTGCCGCATTGGGAGTAGTTGGCATTGCCAGCTATATTGGCGCCGGTTTGCAGGATGTGATGAGTGGTGTCTTAATAGAAGGTCAGAAAACAGTTCGGGACGGAGTTGATATTTATGATTTCACTTATATCAATTGGTTTTGGATAGGGGCGGCTCTGCTGTCGGTGCTTTTTGCATTATTGGTTTGGAATGCAAAATCAAAAGAGGCGGATTAGTCTCAGGTTGTTAGATTGAAAATGCTTGTTTGTGAAAGAAGACAGCAAGTGCTTATTTTAAAGGTACCTGATTTGGGGATTCAGTCAAAATACAAACATAATTCCCTTATTGTTCTCCGGAAGCTCACCCTTGACGGCCTACGGTTATCCGCGTTTCCCGGAGCGGACATAAAATCCGGAATCTCTCTCCTGTGCTGACAATCAGGCGGAGCTTAAAGGCCGGAGAACCATTTCACAAGACATTTCCGCATCCTGCAGGTTCCGGAGGTCTCGTGAACCGGTGCCCATCGGCTAAGGCAGGCACACATGGGAGGCGGCGTACCAGTGAGACGGATGCCCGTACAGTCTACATGCGGTGCCTTTCCATGAAAATTCCGGGGAAAGCGGTACCTCTTTCCTCTGGATTCACCCACAGGTTGGTTACGGAACACCCGACACGGGAACAGGCGTGTCACGTGTCTCATGTTCCCTGCAACAGTGCATTAGACACCGGAATGAAACAAAAACAAGGATATCCCCTTATTTCCGCGCATCCCATTCCGATCCGGCCTGTCACGGCACTGTGCTTCTCTTCTTAGCCATATATTTCTCCTTCCGCATTGAAAATTCCTTGCAGAAATCATCTGTCATGCAATGAATCTTTGTAACTTTAGCCTTTGAAAACATAGCGGCAACCGTTCAAATGTCAATATATAAGTGCTGTAAATTTGATGTTTTTATCGCTATGTCCCTATTTTTGCAAGAATATATTTGTTTTTAATAATATCAGAGCATGTATTTATTAGGATATGATATTGGAAGTTCTTCTGTAAAGGCGAGTCTGGTGGATGATCAGAATGGGATTTGTGTGGCATCCGCATTCTATCCGAAAACAGAAGCTGAAATTATAGCCGTTCATCAAGGATGGGCTGAACAAAGACCGGAAATGTGGTGGAAAAACCTGAAATTGGCAACTTCTGCAGTGATTAAAGATTCTGGTGTAAATGTGAGAGATATTGCAGCGATAGGTGTTTCTTATCAGATGCATGGCCTTGTTTGTGTAGATAAAGAACTTAAGGTGCTACGTCCGGCAATTATCTGGTGTGACTCTCGTGCTGTGGAATATGGACAAAAAGCAGCTAAAAGTCTGGGTGAGAGCAAGTGCTTGTCTCATTTGTTAAACCTTCCAGGTAATTTTACGGCTTCCAAGTTGGCGTGGGTTAAAGAAAATGAACCGGAAGTTTTTAATAAGATTTATAAAGTGATGCTACCGGGTGATTATATTGCCATGCGTATGACTGGTAATGCTTGTACGACAGTATCTGGTTTATCGGAAGGCATGTTTTGGGATTATAAGGAAAAGCAGGTTGCTCATTTCCTGATGAGATATTATGGTTTTGATGAAAGCCTGTTGCCGGAAATATATCCAACATTTTCTGAACAGGGACAAATGACACAAGCTGTCGCTAAGGAATTGGGATTGTGTGAGGGTATTCCGGTAACCTATCGTGCGGGCGACCAGCCAAACAATGCCTTGTCCTTGAATGTTTTTAATCCGGGAGAAATTGCATCTACAGCCGGAACATCGGGAGTCGTATATGGAGTAAACGGTTTTGCAAACTACGATCTCAAATCCCGTGTAAATACATTCGCTCATGTGAATCATTCAGATCAAGATACCCGTTTGGGAGTATTGCTGTGCATAAGTGGTACGGGTATTCTGAATTCATGGATAAAGCGTACTATGGCAACGGAGCTTTCTTATTCGGATATGAACGAACTGGCATCACAGGTTGCAATAGGGGCAGAGGGTATCAGTGTCATTCCTTTTGGAAATGGTGCGGAGCGTGTGCTTGAGGACAAAGAGCCCGGTTGCTCTATACAAGGATTGAATTTTAATACGCATGCACGTGCTCATGTAATTCGTGCCGTGCAGGAGGGAATTGTATTTTCATTTAAGTATGGTATGGAGATTATGGAGCATATGGGTATGAATATAAATAAAATTCATGCCGGTAATGCAAATATGTTTTTAAGTCCTGTATTTAGAGATACTTTGGCTGGTGTTACAAATTCTGTTATAGAGTTGTATGATACGGATGGTTCTGTAGGTGCCGCAAAGGGGGCCGGTATCGGAGCTGGAATATATAAAGATAATAATGAGGCTTTTTCCACTTTGAAGAAATTGCAGGCAATAGAACCTGATACTTCTTTAAGTGAGCAGTATAGTGAAGCGTATGCTTTGTGGAAAGAACGATTGCAAAAGGTTATGTAGTATGTTTAAAATATTTAGTTTATGGCAACAAAAGAGTATTTCCCGTTTGGAAAAATTAAATTTGAAGGAAAAGACAGCAAGAATGTGATGGCTTTTCATTATTATGATGCGGAAAAAGTTATCATGGGAAAACCAATGAAAGAATGGTTGAGGTTTGCAATGGCGTGGTGGCATACTTTGTGTGCGGAAGGCTCTGATCAATTTGGTGGAGGTACTAAGAAGTTTCCGTGGAATGGAGATCCTGATAAGATACAGGCTGCCAAGAACAAAATGGATGCAGGCTTTGAGTTTATGCAAAAACTTGGAATAGAATATTATTGCTTTCATGATATTGATTTGTGTGCAGAGGCAGATACCATTGAAGAATATGAGGCTAATTTGAAAGCTGTTGTAGCTTATGCAAAACAAAAACAGGCTGAGACCGGTATTAAATTATTATGGGGTACAGCCAATGTGTTTGGTCATGAGCGTTATATGAATGGAGCTGCAACCAATCCGGAATTTGACGTGGTGGCTCGTGCTGCTGTTCAGATAAAGAATGCAATTGATGCTACCATAGAGTTAGGTGGTACCAATTATGTATTTTGGGGCGGACGTGAAGGCTATATGAGCATCTTGAATACAGATCAGAAAAGAGAAAAAGAGCATTTGGCACAGATGTTGGCCATCGCTCGTGACTATGCACGTGCCAAAGGTTTTACCGGTACTTTCCTGGTTGAGCCGAAACCTATGGAACCTGCCAAGCATCAGTATGATGTAGATACGGAGACTGTGATTGGATTCTTGAAAGCGCATAATTTGGATAAGGATTTCAAGGTAAATATTGAAGTAAACCATGCCACATTGGCTGGTCATACTTTTGAGCATGAATTGGCAGTAGCTGTAGATAATGGCATGCTGGGCTCTATCGATGCTAATAGAGGTGATTATCAGAATGGATGGGATACAGACCAGTTCCCGATAGACAACTATGAATTGGTTCAAGCCATGATGCAAGTAATACGTAACGGAGGCTTAGGTAATGGCGGATGTAACTTTGATGCAAAGACCCGTCGTAATTCTACCGATTTGGAGGATATTGCGATTGCTCATATTTCCGGCATGGATGTCATGGCACGTGCTTTGGAATGTGCAGCCAAATTACTGGACGAATCTCCTTACAGGCAAATGTTGGCTGACCGTTATGCTTCGTTTGATAATGGTAAAGGCAAAGAATTTGAAGAAGGAAAACTTTCATTGGAGCAACTTGTCGAATATGCCAAAGCAAATGGAGAGCCTAAGCAGATTAGCGGGAAACAGGAATTGTATGAAAGACTCGTTAGCATGTATTGCTAAATCTGTTTTTGCTTTAATATAAAATATTTGTCATAAAGGCAATTCGTAATAAAAACGAATTGCCTCTTTTCTTCAGATACATAAGTTTTTCTTAATTTTGCTTGATAATATAAACGGTTACAGCTATGGCAAATAATGGGAATCATCTGGTAATTATGGCAGGAGGGGTAGGAAGCCGGTTCTGGCCGATGAGCACTTCTGAAAAGCCCAAACAATTCATTGATGTGTTAGGGTGTGGAAGAACATTGATTCAATTGACGGTCGACAGATTCAGTGGAATCTGTCCTGCCGGGAATATATGGGTTGTAACATCCGATAAATATGCCGGTCTGGTAAAGGAACAGTTACCCGATATACCGGATGATAATATTCTGAGAGAACCGTGTCGTCGCAATACGGCTCCTTGCATTGCTTATGTCAGCTGGAAAATAAAAAGTTGTTCGCCTAAGGCGAATATCATAGTGACTCCCAGTGATCATGTAATTATGAATGTTGCGGAGTTTCAGCGTGTAGTTATTTCTGCAATGAACTTTACGCGTGATTCTGACGCAATACTGACTTTGGGGATGAAGCCTACACGTCCGGAAACAGGCTATGGATATATAGAGACAGATTTAAGTGTTCCTTCACCTGTAAATAAAGAAATATATCTTGTTGATTCATTTAAAGAAAAACCAGATATTAACACAGCAAAGTCATATATAGAGCAGGATAATTATTTTTGGAATTCTGGAATTTTTATTTGGAATGTCAATACAATAGTAAATGCTTTCAGGGTATATCAGCCTGCTATAGCTAAAGTCTTTGAAAACGTTGCCAAATATTTTTATACCAGCCGGGAACAAGATATGATAAACCGGAGTTTTCCTGCTTGTGAGAGCATTTCGGTAGATTATGCGATTTTAGAAAAGGCAGAAGAGATATTTGTATTTCCTTCTGATTTTGGATGGAGTGATTTAGGCACATGGGGCTCCTTGTATGAGCAGTTGCCTCATGATTTGAACCAGAATGTTTGTATAGGAAACAATATTCATCTGTATGATACTTACAATTGCGTGATTCATGCAACTCAGGAAAAGAAGGTTGTCATTATGGGACTTGACGGGTGTATTGTTGCCGAAAAAGATAATGCCCTTTTGATTTGCAGACTTAATGAAGAACAGAAGATAAAAATGTTTGCGGATGACAAATAATAATTGATTTGCAGAATGAAGAAATTATTGTCATTGCCTCCTGGTTTGGCGAAGTGTTTCTATGATATAGAAAAGGCAGATCCCGATGAATGGTTTTGTACGTCTGATCCCTTAGGTAAGAAATTAGGTTCCGGAGGTGGAACGACATGGCTGCTTGAGGCGTGTAGTCAGAAGTGGGCGCCAGAAAAGGATTTTTTACAATGGTTGTCAGAAGATAAGCGTATTCTGTTGCATGCAGGCGGACAGAGCCGGCGATTGCCGGGATATGCGCCTTCGGGTAAGGTATTGACACCGATTCCCGTGTTCCGTTGGGCCAGAGGACAACGTTTAAACCAAAATTTACTCTCATTGCAGTTGCCCTTGTATCAGCGTATCATGGAAAAGGCACCACACACATTACATACTTTGATTGCCAGTGGGGATGTTTATATAAGAAGCGGGAAGCCTTTGCAGGAGATTCCTGAGGCCGATGTGGTATGTTATGGACTATGGGTAGATCAAGGCATGGCAAAAAATCACGGTGTCTTTGTTTCTTCCCGTCAAACTCCTGATAAACTGGATTTCATGCTTCAAAAGCCTTCTGTACAGGAGCTGGAGAATCTGATGCAGACACATTTGTTTTTGATGGATATAGGTATCTGGCTGTTGAGCGACAGAGCCGTAGAGTTGTTGCGTAAGCGTTCTAAGCAGAATGAAGAATATAAGTATTATGATTTGTATTCAGGCTTTGGCCGTGCATTAGGTGAGCACCCGCAGCTGACAGACAAAGAACTTCAGAGCTTAAGTGTGCGCATCCTTCCGTTGCCCGGAGGAGAGTTTTATCATTATGGAACAAGTCGTGAACTTCTGTCATCAACTGTTGCTATTCAAAATTTGGTTAATGACCAGCGTGAGATTATGCATCTTAAAGTAAAGCCTCATCCTGCCATATTTGTACAGAACTCCTTGGTAGACGTTGAGCTGAAGGCAGAAAATTCAGATGTGTGGATTGAGAACAGCCATGTAGGGAAACAATGGACATTGGCTCACAAGCATGTGATTACAGGTATTCCGCAGAATGACTGGAATATAATATTGCCTGCAGGTGTTTGTGTCGATGTCGTTCCAACGGGTGATATGGATTACATAGCCCGCTGTTATGGATTTAATGATGCTTTTAAGGGAAGGCTTGATAATGATGATGTCTTGTTTATGGGCAAGCCCGTCACCAGATGGCTGGCAGAAAGAGGGCTTGCCGCAGAGGATGTTGGGGATAATGAAGATTTGCAGGCTGCGCGTATGTTTCCTGTTTGTTCTTCTGTTACTGATTTGGGTAAAATATTCCGTTGGATGATAAGCGATCCTTCTTATGAGGAAGGAAAAAGAATGTGGTTGAAAGCCCGTCGTATTTCTGCTGATGAAATTTCAGCCTGTGCTGACCTTCGTCGTCTGATTCGACAGCGTAGTGATTATCGGGCAAGAAACTGGCCATTGTTAGCTAAGAATTATGAGAAAAGTGTGTTTTATCAGTTGAACCTGCAACATGCTGCCGGAGAGTTTGCTGCAAATAGACTTCCTGTGCCCGGGCCTTTGTCTGAAAACGTTCCGTTAATGACAAGGATAAGCGATCATATGTTCCGTTCACAATTGTTGCAAATGCAAGGATTGGACGGATCGGAGGAAGGGGAGAAGGCGTTTGCTTTACTGCGTGAGGGCATGACATCTGCGGTACTTAAGGATAAACAGAATCCCCGCCTGAATGTATACAGGGATCAGATTGTATGGGCACGCAGTCCGGTTCGTATTGATTTGGCAGGCGGATGGACAGATACACCTCCTTTTTGTCTGAACAATGGCGGGAACGTGGTGAATATGGCGATAGAGCTTAACGGGCAGCCGCCTTTGCAGTCATATGTCAAGCCATCGAAAGAGTATAAGATTGTGCTTCGTTCCATTGATTTGGGAGCAATGGAGGTAGTACATACTTATGAAGAATTAAGAGATTTTGCCAGAGTTGGCTCACCGTTCTCTATTCCGAAGGTAGCATTGGCTTTGGCAGGCTTCCATCCTGGTTTTTCGAATGAGGACTATTCTTCACTGGAAGAGCAGCTAAGAGCTTTTGGATCGGGAATAGAAGTAACGCTGCTTTCTGCAATTCCTGCGGGCTCCGGATTGGGTACCAGCTCTATATTGGCCTCTACCGTTTTAGGAGCTGTCGCTGATTTCTGCGGGCTGGCATGGGATAAGAATGAAATAGGAAGACGTACACTTGTTTTGGAACAATTGCTTACTACCGGTGGCGGATGGCAAGACCAATATGGCGGCATATTGCAGGGAGTGAAGCTTTTGCAGACTCATAGCGGCTTTGAACAGTGTCCGCTGGTGAGATGGTTACCCGACTTCATGTTTACCGAACCCGAATACCAGAAGTGTCATTTGCTGTACTATACGGGTATTACCCGTATGGCGAAAAGTATATTGGCTGAGATTGTCCGGGGTATGTTCTTGAACTCAACAGAGCATTTGGAGATGCTGAATGAAATGAAGACACATGCAATGGATATGTTTGAGGCTATCCAGCGCGGTAATTTTGAAGATTACGGACATCTTGTGGCCAAAACTTGGGCACAGAACAAGAAGCTTGATCGCGGAACCAATCCGGAACCGGTAGAAAGCATTATTCGTAAAATAGATGATTATTGTTTGGGATATAAGCTGCCGGGTGCAGGTGGTGGAGGATATTTGTATATGGTGGCCAAAGATTCTGAAGCCGCAGTGCGGATTAAAAACATTCTGACGGATAATCCTCCTGATTCATGCGCGCGTTTTGTTGATATGCGTTTGTCTGATATAGGACTGAAAGTAAGCCGAAGCTAATCAGTCAGTATGAAAAAAGAACAGCTTCCCAATTGGATACGGATTTTTGAGATACTGTTCTTTTATTATGGCATTGACGCTTTTCTATTTTTATTTGCCTGTCACCTCTTTTCCGTTGACAATGACATTGTCCATTGTTATATTCTTGCAATTTTCAAAAACGTTAGGTTGTTTGCCGTCTTTTACATGGATGTCCCGCAAGGTGATATCACTGATAGGAGCTTCTTCCAGTCCGACAATTTTGATAGGAGTATTGACATTTACAACCGTTACTCCTGAAATATGTATGTTGTGGAATACGGGAGTGCGTTCGCTTTTTGGTTCCTGTGGCATCTTGCTGTATTTCAAGTTAAATACGATAGCCTCCTTTTGTATGTGGCTCATTACGATGTTGCTTACACGGATGTTCTCAACGACACCGCCGCGTCCACGCGTGGATTTCAGACGAATACCTCTGTCGGTTCCGTCGAATACGCAGTTGCTTATTGTTACCCGGCGGACGCTGCCGCTCATTTCACTTCCGATAACTACTCCTCCGTGACCGCTCAGCATTGTGCAGTTCGTGATTGTAATGTTTTCACAGGGAGCGGCTAAATTGCGTGCCTGAAGATCTCTTCCGCTCTTTATGGTAATACAGTCATCGCCTACGGAAATATGGCAATTGCTGATATGTACGTTACGGCATGACTCCGGATTTATGCCGTCTGTGTTGGGCGAGGGATCATTATGTATGGTAACGCCGTTTATTGTAACGTTTTCACAGAATTCCGGATTGACGGTCCAGAACGGAGAATTGATGATTTTTATTCCTTCTATGCGCACATTCTTGCAGCGTACAGGCTGTATGAACGGAGGACGGAAAAATCGTCTGTCAAGAGTCCCGTGCCAGTCTTCGTTTGTTTCCGATGCAATTTTAGCCACATCGTTTTCTTTTTCAAACATAGGCTGGTATTTGTTGATGTTACGCTTCCCATTGTCACGCAGGTCAACGAGTACTTTGAAAAATTCATCCCACCATGCTTTTCCTTGTCCGTCAATGGTACCTTCCCCTTTGATTGTTATGTTTTCTGCATCTGCGGCATAAATTAAAGGACTGAAACTTTTCATCATCACTCCCTCATGACGTACTTCTACGAAAGGAAGATAATCGTCAAAGCTGGTCGAAAACAATAATGTGGCGCCTGCCTCCAGCTCTAATGTAATATTGCTTCTCATGTGAATCGGCCCGGTGAGATAGGTTCCCGAAGGGAAAAACAAGGTTCCTCCACCTTGTTTGTTCAGACGCTCAATGGTTTGGTTAATGAGTTTTGTGTTGATGGTTTTTCCGTCAATCTTGGCTCCTGCCTTTATCATGTCTGTTCGTTCTGCCCGTGAAGCAGCTGCGACAGCCAGAACAGCCAGTACTGTAAGAAAGTGTTTTAACATAGTTGTTTGTTTTTAATGGATAAATATAAACGATGTATTCAGATTCAACCGAATGTCCAAATATTCTTTTATAAATCTCTGCCGGGGGGAACCGTTATTTTTGATCAATGCCCCCTTATGGCCGCAATTCATGAAAGAACTTGAAGTCGGGTCATGAAAACCGGGAATCCCCTGCGGAACATTCATAATAAGGCGGTTCCTAATATCAGTTTGAACTGGATCCTGTTTTATGAAGAATGTGACTTGGTATTTTTATTACAATGGTAAAAGAGAGGTATGAATCATGGTTTCCGATTGAAGCATCCCGCTCTTTTTTCTTCACTGTTTATATAGAAACCTGTAACTTATAAAAAATAATACCCGGTGACGGAGGTTCCTAAACATTGTCATCTGTATCTTTCTTCATGGCGGCATCTTGTTCTTCAGAAATGACTGTGGCATCTTCTATGTCATTGTTACGGGAACGGCGGAATTTGTATGCATTGAATATTACGGATATTCCGTACACAATGGCACTTGCTCCCAGTACAATAAAAGGCAGAGCGGCGGTTTTGAACGGATTGAAGAGTACTATGATTCCGGCAATCAGTATCAGTATCGGCACTATATAGAACCCGAAAGAAACGGGGACGTGCCTGCGCATGCTGATAAGTCCTGCAATCATATTCATGCCGGCAAGTACCAGCGCGACACCCAGCATATACATCAGTATGGTAACGAACATGCCCGGGCTGATAAGCAGCCATAGCCCGAAAAGGAATGTTCCCACTCCGCCAATCGGAAAAGAGCGTGTGGTCTTCTGTTGTTTGTTAAACACGTAGTTGAAGACGGATATGATTCCTGGAATCAGGAACATTACTCCTATAAGCATTACAAAATAGATACTGGCAGTTCCCGGAAAGGCAACCAGCAGAATACCAGTCAGCACAGAGAAGATGCTCTGTATCCATGCGTTTTTTATTTTCTGATTCATATTGGTTGATTATTGCGTTTAACTCTCATTGGCAACTGTGAAAACATTTTTCTTGTTTTTCCGTCCACGCAAAAATACTATTATTCTTTGAATAAACAGCAGATTTTTATCAAGAACATTCTTAGAAAAAAATTTGCTCCAAAGCGGCATCTTGCCATACGGGTAATGATGCGTGCGTTCCGGGCAGACTCCGGCATGCGTGGATCCATTAAAGCAGTTCTTCTGACATGAATCCTTTGGGAAGCGTACGGCAGTTGTATCCGGAAGCCATAGTCTCGCCATATGCTCCGGCCGAGCGGATGGCTATCAAGTCATTGCGCCGCACTTTGTTCAAATCGGCGGCTTTGGCAAAAACATCCGATGATTCGCAGACAGGGCCTGCAATGTCATAGGTTTCGCATGCCATTTCGGATGTAATGTTTTCAATCTTGTGATATGCCTGATACAGTGCCGGACGTATCAGGTCTGTCATACCCGCATCTACAATGGCGAATTGTTTGAATGTGCCTTGCTTTACATACAGGACCTTGGTTATCAACGAGCCGCATTGTCCTACAATAGAGCGTCCGAGTTCAAAATGTATGGTCTGTTTTGAATGACGCTTCAAATGTTTGTTGTAGCATTCAAAGTATGACGCAAAGTCTGGCATAGACTGGCGGTTGGGATGCCGGTAGTCAATTCCCAGTCCTCCGCCTACATTGATATGGTCCACAATAATGTGACGATTGGCCAGTTTGTCCTGAAGTTCATTGATACGGTTACATAAAGCGGCAAAGTCGCTCATATCCAGTATCTGTGATCCTATGTGAAAATGCAAGCCTGTGAAGCGGATATTCGGCATGTTCTGCGACATATCAATGACCCTGTCCATATCTTTCATGCTTATGCCGAACTTGTTTTCTTCCAGTCCGGTGACTATGCCGGCGTGTGTGCGCGCTCCTATATTCGGATTGATACGAAACGCTACAGAAGCTGTTTTGTTTTTTGCCGCCGCAAGCTCATTTATCACTTGCAATTCAGGGACAGACTCCACGTTAAAGCAAAAAATATTGTTATCCAAGCCAAGATTGATTTCCCAGTCAGATTTTCCTACTCCCGCATATACAATCTTATCTGTGGGGAATCCTGCCTTGACGGAGGCATTGATTTCACCGCCGCTTACGCAGTCTGCTCCCAATCCGGATTCGCGGATGATACCGAGCACTTTCTCGTTGGCATTCGCCTTTATGGAATAATGCACGCGAAAGTTCTCATATTTTCCCGCTTCCCGGTTAACTTCGCTTAATGTATTGTGTAATAAGTTTGTATCGTAATAATAAAAAGGTGTTTGTATCTCCCTGAATTTTTCTATTGGAAAGGTTCCTTTCATTTGCACAATTCGTTAATGATTGAACAATGTATTGCTTAAAGCCTGCAAAGCTCTTTTTTTATCGTCTTCCTTGATGAGGAAGGATATGTTGTGATTGCTTCCTCCGTATGAGATCATGCGTACGGGGATATCATTCATTGCAGAGACGGCTTTTGATTCAAAACCTATGTTTCCCCATTTCAAATCGCCTACGACACATACAATGCACATATCATGGTCAACTGTTACGGTTCCGTATTTTTTCAGGTCGTTTACAATCTCATGAAGATGTTTTGTATTGTCTATCGACATGGAAACTCCTACCTCAGATGTACATATCATGTCAATGGGGGTCTGGTAGCTTTCAAAGATCTCAAATACTTTGCGCAAGAAACCGTATGCAAGCAGCATGCGGCTCGATTTGATTTTTATGGCGGTAATATTGTCTTTGGCGGCAACGGCTTTAATTTTTCCGGTTTCTGTGTCGTTTGAAATAAGTGTTCCCGGAGCATGAGGCTCCATTGTGTTCAGCAGACGGACAGGGATGTTGGCATATTTGGCCGGCTGGATACACGTAGGGTGGAGGATCTTTGCTCCGAAATAAGCCAGTTCGGCGGCTTCCTCAAAACGCAGATGGCGTACGGGTGAAGTCTTTTCAATGATACGCGGGTCATTGTCATGCATTCCGTCAATGTCTGTCCATATCTGAATTTCGTCTGCATTGACGGCGGCACCAATCAGTGAGGCTGTATAGTCACTTCCTCCGCGTTGTAAATTGTCAATTTCACCGTAAGCGTTTCGGCAGATATATCCTTGAGTGATATAAGTTTCGGCATTGGCGTTTTTTTCAAGCAGGGCATTCAGCTTTTCTTTTATATAATTGGGGTCGGGCTCTGCATTTCTGTCTGTACGCATATAGTTAAGGGCAGGGATTAAAACTGCGTCATATCCTTGTTCCTGCAAGTAGTTCGTTACCATGTTGGTTGAAATGATTTCTCCTTGCGCGAGGATGATTTTTTCCTCAAACAGGGTAAACAGGTCTTTTGTATATGAACGGATGAAATTGAATTCATCTTTGATGAAGGCCGATGTTTTCTTTTTGTATTCTTCGGTTGTGTAAAGCCCGTCAACATGCTTTTTGTAAACAGCCTCCATGCTGTTGATAATTTCATTGGCCCCCTCCGGATTCTTTTTGTATAAATAGTCCGAAATTTCCACTAAGGTGTCGGTTGTTCCAGACATTGCCGAAAGTACCACAATTTTTTTCTCCCCATCTGCAGTGATAAGCTTGGCCGCTTCTTTCATTCTTTGTGCGGATCCTACAGACGTCCCCCCAAATTTTAATACTTTCATTTTTAAGATTATATATTGTTGTTATTGACTGCCGGCATAGAATTATAGAATTCTTTTGTGCATTCAATGATCTGATGCCCTTCGCACTTGTATACGATGCCTGGAAACTCACGCACGAGGTTCAGGTTATGGGTTGTCATTACCACTGCGGCTCCTTTGGCACTGATGGCACGTAGTAACCTGATGAGCTGTCTTCCGGTTTCTTCGTCCAGATTTCCGGTCGGCTCATCGGCCAGTATTATTTTCGGCGAGTTCAGAATGGCACGTGCCAATACAATCCGCTGCTGTTCTCCTCCTGAGAGCTCATGCGGCATTTTATACCCTTTGGTTCCCATTCCCACCATTTTCAGCACTTCTTGAATACGTTCCCGGATATCGCTTTGTCTTTTCCATTGGGTGGCTCGCAATACAAATTCAAGATTTTCGTATACTGTGCGGTCAGTAAGCAGTTGAAAGTCTTGAAAAACAATGCCAAGCAGACGCCTTAAGGCCGGAATCTGCCTAATCTTTATTGACAGCATGTTATGTCCGAGCACTTCTGCTGTTCCGGTATGCACGTCCAGTTCCTTGTAGAACGACTTGAGCAGACTGGTCTTGCCTGAACCCACTTTCCCGATAAGGTATATGAATTCACCTTCATTCAACTGGAAGTTCACATCTGAAAGAACGGTATATTCCTGTTGGTTTATATCTACGTGCCGATAATTGATGAGCATCTTTCTTTCAATTTTATTTACGTTGTTTTTTTTATAGAGTCTTGCAAGTAACTAAAAAAGATATTTCTCTGTTATGACTAATGTGTTCAGATGCAAAAATAGATTTTTTTTGTGATTTCATGTATTTTATTGCCTTAAAACATTGCATGTTTCAAAAAAATCATTACTTTCGCATCCACAAGAGAGGGAAGAAATGCTTTAAAGGCATTTCACAAGAATATCCGGTGCGTTAGTTCAGTTGGTTAGAATACATGCCTGTCACGCATGGGGTCACGGGTCCGAGTCCCGTACGCACCGCTTTTTCAGAATCTGTTTTTGAAATAATGGGGGTGGGAGTTGAAAAATGCGGAGTGGAAAGGGAACTGGTTCTGGCGATTTTAATGGATTTTAAAACTTTCAATAAACATGTTGATTCCGTATAGTGCCTTTATAATAAGTTTCTTTCGGAGACTATATAAAAATTTATGAACGATTACTTGCGCATATTAACCATACAATTCCGGAACGAAATACAGTGGTCTGAGATCCCCTTATTCAGAGGCGCTGTCATTCAGGCTTTTCATGGGTGTGCCAATGTGCTGTATCATAATCATGCAGGTGATTCTTTTCGCTATTCCTATCCTCTGATTCAATACAAGCGCATTCATAAAAAGGCTGCTATCCTATGCTTGAAAGAAGGTACGGAGGCGATAGGCGAGTTCTTGTCAGACGGGCACTTTTCCTGCCAATTCGGGAACCGTCATGTGGAAATGGAGATAGAAAAGGTGATCCCCCGGAAATATACGGTACAGGTTTGGGATTCCGTGTTTCGTTACCGCATCCGCAGATGGCTGCCGCTAAATGCTGAAAATTATATAAGATACAAGGGAATAGATGATTGTACGGATAGGATTTCCTTTCTGGAAAATATCCTGACAGCCAATCTGCTTTCCTTTGCCAAAGGAATAGGAAAACATATTGATGCGGAGATACAATGCAAGATGTCATCATTGAGCGATCCTTATCAGGTGATTAGCAAACAGGTGAGGTTGATGGCTTTCAATGCGGAGTTTAAGACGAACATGTCGCTGCCCGATTATGTGGGGATAGGGAAAAACGCGAGCATAGGGTACGGGATAGTGACACATGTAAAAAATGTAAACACATTATAGTTATAGCAAGAGATATATGGATACGGTAAAAGAACATCTTTATCTGGCCGCTTT
>CAYUIJ010000024.1:0-3579 GCA_964444735.1 uncultured Bacteroides sp.
CCCCTCTCCCGGTACTTCTCTTCGGAAGAGAAGTACCGGAGACAGAAACGCCGCCTAACCCCCTGTCACACAGCGGGAACCGGATCCGCCCCCGCCGGAGACGCTCAACATCCGGCATGCGGGACGCACGGAAAAAGCAGGTCCCGGTGATTTTTTATCCGTTTTTGTTTGGCGTATCGCGGAAGATTGTGTAGCTTTGCGGCCGTAATCCTTCTCTTCCGAAGAGAAGTACCGTTTTGCTCAACAAAACGGGACGTGCGAGCCTCTGCCTGTACGGCGTTCTCAGAACGGCGGGGTTCGTGCGGCAGGTTGGTCTCCGGCGTGTTCAGGGAAAGGTATATGCGTGGCGCTGCCGGGTTACTTTATAGCAAGGGCAGTGGAAATCCGGGGGATATCCATATATTTTTTTCCATCCCAAACAGGAAGGACTTTCTGTCTGCCACTCCATGTAACATGTAAAGAGTCTGATCCTTGTGTTGAAAGACTCCGCAGCCGCGTTTGATGCCCTGTTGTCGCAGAAGTTTTGAATGTCGTCATAGTATTCGTGAAATGTGGCCGCAATGACATTGAAGGACTTTGTCCTTGACTCATCCACTTTATCATGCCATCGGGCCATGCCCGGCCTTGCGGCATCCCTAACGGTGCTTTTGGCAAATGTCATCCCTAAGGAATGTGACAGCCCATAAGCCATTTGGATATCAAGAATTTGGGGTGAGAATAGGAAACAATAATCCCCACTATGTTTCTACTGCCCAAGATATTGAATATCAGCAGCATTGTACGAGTAAAAAAGAAAAGGTCCTCACAACTGAAGACCTCTCTTTGGTGATCCGCTTGGGACTCGAACCCAAGACCCCAACATTAAAAGTGTTGTGCTCTACCAGCTGAGCTAGCGGATCAGTCCTTTATTATTTTTCATTTTCTAAAAATGCGTGTAAAGGTAAATGCTTTTTTCTTTACACTCCAACTTTTTAATGCTTTTTTTTGAAACTTTTTGAATGTAATGGATAAGCTTAGGGCCAACGAAGCGGACGCAAAATTATAGGCGGTACATGTAGAATAGAACCCGATTTCAGACGGGAGGGAAATTAAGGTTTTCCTTGTCATTTTATGGGTTTCCGGCCTGTGCTTTCCTGATGAAAGGGCCGGATCAGGCACATTGCCGGGAGTCAGTACCCTTTAAGGGATGCATTGCCTTATGGGCCTGTATGCATTCACAATGGCTTTTTATGCATGGACGTGCGGGAATCAGCGGGATATGCCGCTAAGTCTTCTTTTCCCGGGAGCCGGTTCTTCCATGCTTTATTGTTCTCCGATTTTGAATCTCCCTGAGAAATGCAGAGAAAAGTATTATGGTGTATAAAAAACGATGCCGGGCTTTACCCGGCATCGTTTTAAATAAGAAGTTGTTTGAAGCAAATTATAAAATGAAATTCATTTTTCTTCTCCAAGCAAAAGTCTCATAATCTGACAAGCAGATTTGGCTACAGATGTTCCAGGACCGAATATTGCAGCGACTCCGGCTTTATACAAGAATTCGTAGTCTTGCGGAGGTATAACTCCACCTGCTATGATCAGAATATCTTCACGTCCTAGTTTCTTCAATTCTTCAATAACTTGAGGAATCAATGTCTTATGTCCGGCAGCGAGTGAAGATACTCCCAGTACATGTACATCGTTTTCAACAGCATCGCGTGCGGCTTCGGCGGGTGTCTGGAATAACGGCCCCATGTCCACATCGAATCCGCAGTCAGCATATCCGGTAGCAACAACCTTTGCGCCACGGTCATGTCCGTCCTGCCCCATCTTTGCAATCATGATACGTGGACGGCGACCTTCTTCTTTGGCAAATTTTTCTGTGAGTTCACAAGCTTCTGCAAACTCATTGTCTTTTTTACTTTCTGATGAATACACGCCTGAAATGGTTCTGATAATTGCTTTATAACGTCCTACAACTTTTTCGCAAGCATAAGATATCTCTCCCAATGTGGCTCTTACGCGTGCGGCTTCTACTGCCAGTTCAAGCAGGTTTCCCTTACCCGTTTTTACGCATTCGGTAATAGCATCCAGTGCTTTGTCAACATCGGCCTGATTGCGTTTTTCCTTCAGTATGCGGAGGTTTTCAATCTGTTCCATGCGAACGGCAGTGTTGTCTATTTCAAGAATATCAATAGGAGCTTCCTTGTCCAAACGATACTTGTTCACACCCACAATGGTTTGAGTTCCAGAGTCAATACGTGCCTGAGTACGTGCTGCCGCTTCTTCAATACGCATTTTAGGAATACCTGTTTCAATAGCTTTGGCCATACCTCCAAGTTTTTCAATTTCTTGGATATGTTCCCATGCTTTGTGTGCTATTTCGTTGGTAAGGGATTCTATATAATATGAGCCTCCCCATGGATCAACGTTTTTACAGATGTTGGTCTCTTCCTGAATATAGATCTGGGTGTTACGTGCAATACGTGCAGAGAAGTCGGTAGGAAGCGCGATAGCTTCGTCTAAAGCATTGGTATGTAATGATTGGGTGTGACCTAAAGCAGCAGCCATGGCCTCAATACAAGTACGTCCTACGTTATTGAACGGATCTTGTTCGGTGAGTGACCATCCGGATGTCTGAGAGTGGGTACGCAGGGCCAATGATTTAGGATTCTTCGGATTGAATTGTTTTACAATCTTAGCCCACAACATACGCGCCGCACGCATCTTGGCGATTTCCATAAAGTGGTTCATACCGATAGCCCAGAAGAATGAAAGGCGTGGAGCAAAAGCATCTATATCAATGCCTGCGGCAACACCGGCACGTAAATATTCCAAGCCATCGGCCAACGTATATGCCAACTCAATGTCGGCAGTAGCTCCCGCTTCCTGCATATGGTATCCGGAAATGGAAATGGAGTTGAATTTTGGCATCTTTTGTGATGTGTATTCAAAAATGTCTGAAATGATCTTCATAGAAAACGCAGGCGGGTAGATGTATGTATTACGCACCATAAATTCTTTTAGAATATCATTTTGAATGGTTCCGGACATTTCCTCAAGTTTTGCTCCTTGTTCAAGACCTGCATTGATATAGAATGCCATTATAGGAAGAACAGCTCCGTTCATGGTCATAGAAACGGACATCTTGTTTAAAGGTATGCCATTAAACAGGACTTTCATATTCTCAAGTGAACAGATGGAGACACCTGCTTTTCCGACATCCCCCACCACACGTTCATTGTCGGGGTCATATCCACGGTGTGTAGGCAGGTCAAACGCTACAGACAGGCCTTTCTGTCCTGATGCAAGATTTCTGCGATAAAACGCATTTGATTCTTCTGCCGTAGAGAAACCTGCATACTGACGGATAGTCCATGGACGGAAAGTATACATCATTGAGTAAGGGCCGCGCAGATAAGGCGGAATTCCGGCTGCATAATCAAGATGCTCCATTCCTTCGAGGTCTTCTTTTGTATAAACAGGCTTTACATCGATGTGCTCAGGGGTTTTCCAATTAGTTCCGGTTCTGTCAGCCTTTTGCCATTCCATTCCGTTTTGAGTTTGGGAACCGGCATATATATTGATATTTCTGAAATCTTT
>CAYUIJ010000024.1:3589-7544 GCA_964444735.1 uncultured Bacteroides sp.
TAGTGAATTTTTTATTTAATTCCCAACTTCTCATTGTATTTTTTAAGAGTATCCAATACGTTGACACGTACGTGAATAAAGTTTTCAATTCCTGCAGCTTTTAAGTCATCCATACATGCAGGCGCACCAGCAACAACAAACATTGCACGTCCGTTGAGCGCTTTGAATGCCGGTATCGCATATTCTGCATATTCATCGTCACTGGAGCAAAGGACTACAATGTCTGCTTTAGCATTGACTGCGGCTTCAACACCTTCTTCTACAGTCTTGAATCCTAGATTGTCAATCACCTCATAGCCTGCACACGCAAGGAAGTTGCATGAGAATTGGGCGCGTGCCTGACGCATAGCCAAGTTACCAATGGTCAGCATAAATGCTTTCGGGCGTTTTCCGCAACGTTCTGTCTGCAGACGGAGCTCTTCAAATTCACTGGCCGCACGGTCAAAGTTTAAGGTATCGAACGGATGCCCGCAGCTTTCACTGTGCGGGTGACAGCATGTTTCATTGACAACAGGCTGTTTGTCTCCGGCAATTTCATTGAAGTTTGGATATTGGTTGGTTCCTAATAGGACTTCTTTGCGTTTAGAAACAGCAATATGGCGTGCTTTCCCGCTTTCATTTATATCGGCTTGGACACGTCCGGCTTTTATCGCTTCCATGAATCCGCCTTCTTCTTCTATTTTCAGGAATATATTCCAAGCCTGTCGTGCAATGGATGCTGTTAAATTTTCTATATAATATGAGCCGGCTGCAGGGTCTGCGACTTTATCGAAATGACATTCCTCTTTAAGGAGAAGTTGCTGGTTGCGTGCAATGCGTTCAGAGAATTCATCAGGCGTTTTGTATGCCTTGTCAAATGGTGTCACTGTTATGGAGCTAACCCCTGCTAAGGCAGCGCTCATTGCTTCTGTCTGAGTACGGAGCAGATTTACGTGCGCGTCAAATAATGTAAGATTGAATGTTGATGTCTCTGCATGGGCAATCATCTTGCATGCGCTGTCACATGAGGGCTCATACTGTTTTACAATGTTTGCCCATAGCATTCTGGCTGCACGGAATTTTGCAATTTCAAGGAAGTAGTTGGAGCTGATTCCGAAGTTAAATTTGATTTTATTGGCTATGGCATCTATTGACATACCGCAGTCTGCCAGCTGGCTGATATATTCATTACCCCAGGCTAAAGCATAACCTAATTCTTGGGAAATGTATGCGCCGGCATTATTCAATGAAAGTGCGTTTACTCCAATACAGCGATATTGTGGCAGAACAGACATGATATCAATCAGTTCTTTGGCTACAGGAGCGAATTGACTGAAATCTTTGCCTTTGGTAATCATTTTCTCTATCGGGTCATAATTTACAGAACCCTTCAGGTTTTCCAAATTGTATTCTTTCTTTTGGAAATAAGAAATCAAGAGCTTTGCAAATTCAGCCGTATGGTTTTGACATGTTGTAAAGTTCAATTCAATGCATTCAGGGCAAATGCCGTTAAGAAAGGTTTCTATGAAGTTTGCATTTAAATCTTTCGCCTTTATTCTGAAGCCTAAGGAATCAACACCTCTTTGAAGAACATCCAATGCCTTTTTATTAGCCTCAGTCGCATCATTTACCACAATATCCTGGCGGATATACCAAGTGTTGCCGTCTTTTTTGATACCACGTAAATAAGGGAATGTTCCTGGTAGCGCATCGGTGGTCTTTAAACCCTCCAAGTCTTCTTTACGGTAGAAAGGTTTTACTTTGAAACCTTCGTTTGTTTTCCAGACGAGTCTCTTTTCAAAATCAGCACCTTTTAGATCCGCTGTTATTTTGTCCAGCCACTCTTGAGTGGAGACCGGGGCAAAATCTGAAAAGAGTTTTTCTTTGATCTCTGCCATAGTTTAATTTAATTTAATATAATTAAGATTACAAATATAAGTATCTGAATGTTGCAAATATAATCAATCTCTGATATAAACAAAGGGAATGTTTCATTTTTCTATTTTTTTCAGGTGCTTTTTCTGACATTTTGACTAACGTTCAAAAATTCCTGTAAAAACTTTCGTAAAGTAACAGTTATGTCTAATTTTGGGGCGATTTTGGTAAAAATAAATGAGCATCATGGATTGGTTACAAGTGTTGTTGTTTGATCAGGATTCGGTGGCGCATATTGTTTTGCTATATGCCTTTGTCATATCGGCAGGAGTGCTTTTGGGAAAGATCAAAATTTTCGGTATTTCTTTGGGAGTGACTTTTGTGCTGTTTGCCGGTATTGTGGCTGGTCATTTTGGCTTTACCGTCAATAGCTCGATATTGTCTTTTGTACAAGACTTCGGATTGATTCTGTTTGTCTTCTGTATTGGCCTTCAGGTGGGGCCTTCTTTTTTTACTTCGTTTAAAAAAGTTGGAATCGCTATGAATATTGTGGTAACCGGCATTGTCGTTTTAAACATAGCGGTGGCTGTTGCATTGTATTATGGATTGAATGGCCGGGTTGATATGGCCATGATGGCAGGTGTCTTGTGCGGCGCCGTAACAAACACACCAGGACTGGGCGCTGCGAATGAGGCTTTGAAAGAATTGAATTATGCAGGGCCTGAAATTGCTATGGGTTATGCGTGCGCATATCCTTTGGGTGTAATAGGTATTATAGGTTCTATCATAGCCGTGCGATATATCTGCAGGATTAATTTGCAGAAAGAAGAAAAACAGATTGAAGAAGCAGAAGCCGAGAATCCTCACATGAAACCTTTCAATATGCACTTGGAAGTTCGTAATGAGGCTTTGAATGGGAAAACACTATCACAGATCAGAAACTTTTTGGGACGTGATTTTGTATGTACGCGTATATTGCAAAATGGTCATGTCTCTATTCCTACGTCAAATACCGTATTTCATGCAGGTGATCAGATATTTGTCGTGTGTGCGGAAGATGATTCAGAAGCCATTGTCGCTTTTATTGGCCCTGTAATGAAAGCGGATTGGAAAAAACAGGATACTCCAATGGTTTCCCGCCGTATTTTGGTTACGCAATCCAATATAAATGGAAAAACATTGGGTGAAATACATTTCAGAACAATGTATGGTGTTAATGTAACCCGCGTAAACCGTTCCGGTATGGACTTGTTTGCAGCACGTAATCTGACATTACAGATAGGCGACCGTGTGATGGTTGTCGGTCCTGAAGATGCTGTAGAGAGAGTTGCTAATTTATTAGGCAATCAATTAAAACGTTTGGATCATCCTAATATAATAGCCATTTTCGTGGGAATATTCTTGGGAATTTTGTTGGGAAGCCTGCCTATTGCGATACCTGACATGCCGACTCCATTGAAGTTAGGCTTGGCTGGCGGTCCGCTGATTGTCGCTATTTTAATAGGGCGTTTTGGTTATAAGATAAAATTGGTGACT
Organism: uncultured Bacteroides sp.; assembly: GCA_964444735.1. Lineage (GTDB taxonomy): Bacteria > Bacteroidota > Bacteroidia > Bacteroidales > Bacteroidaceae > Phocaeicola_A. The sequence goes on from CAYUIJ010000024.1 coordinate 6,980, forward strand.
TACACGACAATGAGTGCCAATTTGATGCTTCGTGAGATAGGTCTGGTACTGTTTTTGGCAAGTGTAGGCATAAAAGCCGGTGAAAATTTTGTTCAAACGGTTGTTGAAGACGATGGCCTGTTATATGTAGGATGCGGTTTTCTCATTACAGTGATACCGCTGTTGGTAATGGGTATAATAGGGCGTTTGAAATTTAAGCTGAATTATTTTACATTGATGGGATTGATTGCCGGCAGCAATACGGATCCTCCCGCATTGGCCTATTCAAACCAGTCATGCAATAATGATGCGCCATCGGTCGGATATTCTACGGTATATCCGCTGGCAATGTTCCTAAGGATTCTTACGGCACAATTATTGATACTTTTCACAGCTGCCTGAATGATTTTAAACTGGTTAAGAAGGATCGTAAGATAAACTGTTTCTAAAATTGGTAAAATAATGAAAGGATAGCAAAGTTTGCGCTCTTCCTTTTTTAGATAATGCTTTATGATGATTGCTGATGGTGTTGCTGCTGAATTTTGCGAATCATATTGCTTAATGACATCAGTCTTCAAATTAATGA
>CAYUIJ010000024.1:7644-27279 GCA_964444735.1 uncultured Bacteroides sp.
ATTCGGGTTCCGGCATACTGTCTGACACTGATACTTTTTCAGATCGACAGTCTGCATGACGCAAAAAAAGCAGCAAAAGCCGATACGCCATTGCCGCTTTTTCTTACAGTTCAGACAGACTAAATATGGACTATGCATTTACCCATTTCCGGATACCCGCATACGTTATTTTTTCTTGAATACATTCAAGACTTTGTTTACTACATTCTTCTTTTTATCGGATGCGGTATCCGGCTTGCCGGCCAGTTTGCCGAGTACCTGCTCTCCTACTGACTGCAGTGCCTGATCAGCCATACTCTTGGTGTCAACCTTTACCGTAGGCGAAGTAAAGGTTCCTCCAATCTTCAGATCGAAAGTAGTCAGGCTGGCAATGCTTCCTGCCGAAGACGGGAGCTTTACCTTTCCGCTATAGTCTATTGTCTGGTCAAGCCCGGTTGTTCCTGAAAGGTTCAGGCTATAATCACCCATCTTGATATCAAAGGGTTTTGTTTCCACTCTTCCGTCTTTAATGGTGAAATCCAGATTAAGGTCTTTTACCTTCAATTCTTTCAGCTCCGGCTTATTTACAGCATCGGCTATCTTGTCTATTGCCTGTACACCACTCAATACCAAATCTTTTGTAGAAAGACTTCCGTTACCATGTGCCGTTTCAAGCAACGGACTCATGGTCTGGTCAAGACAGGTCTTGATATTCATACTCCCCGAGAAGTTTCCTTTCAGATTTTCAAAGACGGGAGCCATGCCTCGCACCATATCCAGTTCCTTATAAGTCTGTGCAAAGCTCAGATTGGTCATCTTCAGTCCGGCATCAAAAGCAGGATTTTTCACATCGGCAGTTGAATATCCGCCGTTTATTACCACATTGCCGCCCATTGCGTTCAGTGACAGGTTCTGCATGTTCACCTCACCGTTCTTCACAATCAGCTTTCCTTTCACATCACTGAATTCCATCTTATTAAAGAGCACCCTGTTTAAAGCTGTCTGCATCTGGAAGTCAATGTTCTTCGGAATTATCAGCAGAGAGCCTTCACCTGTAGACGTGGAATCAGAGGCCACAGCGGTTTCGGTCACAGCCGTAGTGTCTGCGTTCATAAAGTCGTTCAGGTTCATATAGCCCGAACGGATATTCAGTGTGCCTTTCAGCGTCCTGCCTTTCAGTACATAACCCATATAGTTTTCAAACTTACTGTCGGCCGTAAGATCATTCTGCCCGATATTAACGGTTGTTTCGCTCAGTTGCAGGTATTGCGGAGTGAACGTAAAGAGTGAATGCTTAATATCCACATCGGGCATATCTTTTATTTTCAGGTTCATGCCTGAAAGCCCGATAGTACCCGAAGCCTCCACTTTGCCATATTGTTCTTTTTCTATATACGAGAGTTTCGAAGCCGCTTTCATATCGGCCTGTAATATTCCGTTCAGCTGCATGTCTTCAAGCGGATAAACCTGTTTTATCATACCCAGGTCTATTTTCCCGTCTGCCTTAAAGCGGAAGTCAGGATCACTTACCGGAGTGCGTATTTCCGCTGTCAGAGAAAACGGATTCCCTGCCAGACTGAATTCCAGCGGAGCAACCGAAACAACGGTACCGTCAACGTTTCCTCCCGGATTTTCTACCGAAGCCTTGATATTTATCCTTTCAACTCCTGCCGGCAGATCGGGGTAGCGGAACATGGCATTCTCTACGGTCAGATCGGCTTTAAACTGCGGAACAGTATCTCCTTGCAGGGTTCCTTTGGCATAAGCCAGCAAAGTAGCGGAACCATCGGTTTTCAGCTTTTCAAAGTCTTTGGCATAAATAGCCGGAATAAGCGAAAGCAACTCTTTGAACCCTATGCTGTTGGTATTCAGTTTCAGGTCCATATCCATAGCTTCTTCTTTCATGGCAAGCCATCCGTTTAGATTGGTTTCTATGGCATTCAAGCGGAACATGTTGTCTTTAAGCGTATATTTTCCGCTGGCAAAATCGGCATCTACATCCATACGGGTAGCTATCTCGGCATTGCTCAGGAGAGGCACTCCGCTCATTTGGAAAGTCACTCCGTCGGTCTCTGCCTCCAGCTTGACAGCAGAATGTTCAGAAGCAAAATCACCGGAACAAGTCAGCTGCAAGTCATGCAACTCTGTATACATCTTACTCTGGCGGTCGTCATACACCAGATTCACATTGTCAAACCTCACTTTTTTCAAACTTATGGCAAAGGGCGAGGATTCTTCTGCCGTTTCCTCTGCGGCCGCAGTGGTATCCGCTTTCATAATATCCCAATTGGCATGTCCGTCTTCAAGTACAATGGCATGCAGGTAAGCATCTTTAACATAGACACGTGAAATCTCATAATTGCTCCCCAAAAGCGAGAACAAGTTGACAGTGGCTGTCAGATCTCCTGCCTTTACCAGCGTATCGGCTGCAAAATCACCTTCGCCTTTCAACCAGAAATCTTCCAATGTAAGCGAAGCTTGCGGAAAATGCCGTAATAAACTGATGTCTAACGAACGGAATTCGAATTGCCCGTCCAACATTTTATTGCCTTCTGTTTTTACCAGTGTCTCTATTTTTCCTTTAAAGGCAAAAGGCAGTACCAGCAGAAGAATCAGAATAATGGCAATAACAATACCTGTGATTTTCAATCCTTTTTTCATAAGTCTTGTGTTTTTGGTTATAGAATAAACAAATATATAAAATATTGGAACTCTTTGCACTTTTCCTGAATTTTTTTATACATTTAATTGCATAATGACATGTTCGGGCATTCTTATCCATTTATCCCAATCAGCAAGACTGTCTGTAACGCGTGATAATGAATGTATAAAAAGACAAAGCCACAATAAAAAGAGTATTTTTGCAAATAAACGGATACTGTAAAAATGTACACACAGGAAGAAATAGACAAAATAGGAAAAGAACTGGAAGAGTCACTGGCCGGAGTGCTCGGCATAAAACTCCAGCCTGGCGAAGGAGATCAGGTGGTGGCTACAATGCCTGTAGACAGACGCACCTGTCGTCCTCCAGGCATACTGAATGGAGGAGCGTCACTGGCCATGGCCGAAACACTTGCCGGATACGGCTCAAACGGGATTTTGCATGCCGGACATACATCCGCATTCGGCATCCAAATAAGTGCCAACCACATAGCCGTCGCCCACATGGGCGATACAGTGAAAGGAGTAGCCACTCCCGTACACATTGGCCGCTCTACCCATATATGGGATGTCAGCATTACATCACAAGCCACCGGCAAACTGATATCCAGCATACGCGTAGTGAATTTTATAGCACGTATTCCCGTATGAGCGCAAACCGCAAACAAACGGGCCGCATTGACACACATTTTGCCATATATCGGTTATCATGGCAAGAGAAATTCGCCTCATCGTACAAACACAAGGCAAGCCTGCCATCCTGACAGGCATAACCGGATTGAATGACAAGGAACAATCCGTTATGACACCGCCCGGCAAACAGAAAGAGCACCCATCGTTCTGATTCAACCGGATTCCTTGTTATCTGTCTGATATCAAGCGGACAGACTATGAACACGCTGATGACGGAATAATTTAAGACTTGCCGGTATTTTTACACTATACCAAGAAAAATCACACATTCAGTGTTAAAATCACTACAGTCTGTATTCTGTTATCAACAGGTAAAAATTATTCAGCGAGTCCTAAATTATATGTATTGATATGCTCATATTCGAATCGGGGTATATCTCCTTTCACGGACATTTTAGCAAAATCAATCAGATTGGACAAGTGTCGGAGTACCAGTTCTTTCATCCCTCCCTTGTCTCCGTCTTTTATCTTTTGTAACATTTCCCTGTGTTCCGCATGAATTGTTTTCTGAGGATCGGCACAAACCTTGTATTTTTGATAATATTTTAAAATATCCGGAGTAATAATAAGCAAGAGCGAACTGATAACCGGATTATGCCCGCCTTGTGCAATGGCATGGTGAAAGGCAAAGTCCTTTTCGACACGAAGGTCTGTATCAAACTTCTCTTCCAGCTCGGCAAGGGTGTTTTCGATATTCTTCAAATCCTCTTCCGTACGGTTTGTCGCACATAGCTTACATGCCTCTATCTCCAATAGTACACGCACGTAAACCAGACTTGAAAAATCATACCTGCCGATTTTCAATGCATCGGTAATCATAGTATCCAACTGGTCTTTGGAGAATTCCGATACCACTGTTCCACTCTGAGGATATGTTTTTACAATGCCGTATAATTCCAGCTTCTGCAACGCCTTGCGGACATGAAACCGGCTGACTTTTAAAAGTTCGGATAATTTACGTTCAGAAGGCAGCCGATCTCCTGCTAAAATCTGACGTTCTGATATTTGTTTTTTTATGTGTTCAATTACATACTTGACTGGTTGCAAATTGATTTCGTCTTCCATAAAAACATGTATTTAAAAAGATGTCTTTTCCGGGTTGCAAAGGTAACAAATATAATCTTTCAAAGTAAAGCTCTCCGGTAAAATTATTCTTCCTTTGACACCATTCTTTCATTGTATATTTTAAGAGGCGGGAAAAGCCGTTCTATAGGTGTTAAAAAATACAGGGCGGTGACTTGTCAGGAAATGCCGGAAGCCGCCTTGTCATTGTCGGCTGCTGGCGTGGGGATCTTTAGTATCTTGCTTGTTGTCATCTTCTTATGACGTAGTGCGGTCTTCCCCGCTTGTTTCGTATTAAAGAACTAACATGGGGAATAGTTGGGTGTAGCATTTAATTATTAATAAATATTAATTATCTGACCGGAATTTGGTTAACCAATTTCCAACCGATATATTTGTGCCGGATAATATTTAATTTAAAAACTAATCTATGAACAACTCATGTATTTTAAAAGCAGCGATGATGTTCCTGTTTTTGGCAGGGGGGGGGGAGACAGTGTGCCTTTATTCCCAGCATGTAGTTACCGGTAAAGTGGTGGATGAGGAGGGCCCGCTGACAGGAGCCTCGGTTACAGTCAAAGATGCTGCCGTTCCTACAGGAACCGTAACGGATGCTGAAGGCAATTACTCTATTAAAGTTCCTAATTCCAAGACAATTTTGATCTATTCGTATATCGGATACCTTGACAAGGCGGAGGTAGTAGGCAAGCGTACAGTAGTGAATGTGACGCTGGAAGAAGATTCGCAGATACTGGATGATGTTGTGGTAATCGGTTACGGTACGCAGACAAAATCTCATTTAACGGGTTCGATTTCAAAGCTGGAAGGCGAGAGACTGATTAATGCTCCGGTGAGTGATGTCACTACTGCCTTGCAAGGTCTAATGAGCGGACTCACTGTCCAAAACGAGACATCAGAAGTAGGTGTAACTCCTTCTATCCGTGTACGTGGAACGGGATCTATCTCCGCAGAGAGTGAGCCGCTGGTGATTATTGACGGCTTTCCGATAACAGGCGGGCTTTCATCCATCAACGCGGCGGATGTGAAGTCTGTCGAAATATTGAAGGATGCGGCTTCCGCCGCTATTTACGGGTCACGTGCGGCGAATGGCGTTATTATGGTAACCACCAAAAGCGGTACTCCCGACAAGCCGAAATACTCGTTCAAGTTCTATCAGGGATTTAAGTACGCTTATCAGTTACACGATATGATGACTTCTTCCGAGTGGCTGAGTCTGCTGACGCGGGAAGCAGAAATGGGAGGCCCGTCTGTGGATAAGGCTGCCCGCAGTGCCGCTTATCTGGAAAGTCAGATGGGAACTACTGACTGGCAGGAAGAGGGATTGCGCGATATGGCGGGCATTACCAGTGTGCAAATGAGCATTTCCGGCGGGCGTAAAGAGACGAAATATTATATTTCGGCCGCCTATACCAAAGATGAGGGGGTGATGTTGCAGAACTCATTGGACAAATTGAATTTCCGTGCGAAATTAGATACCAGACTCTCGAATGTTGTCAGTGTAGGGGTCAACTTATCCGGAACTTATACCAAAACAAGACGCCCGAAAAATAATTTCATAGACTTCTATCGCACTCCGTCTTTTCTTCCTGTATATCATAATGACTGGAGTACTGAAATGACAGGATATTCAGGTTTTGCAAGGGGCAGTCATTTCAATAATATCATGACTCCTACCGGTACACCGGATGCAGAGGGAAACCCGACGATGGAGAAATCATCTCCTTTCTCATCGGCCAATAATAATCCCCGTAGTGTGATGGCCAATACTTTCCGTTATAGTGAGTCCATGCGGGGCATGGCAAGCATGTATCTGACTATTGATCTTTGTAAAGGGTTGCAGTTCAAGACATCCAATGGCTTGAATGTCCGTTTTAACCCGTCATACTATTATGGCAATAAAAACGCGACAAAAGACGGAGAAGAGAGCAGAGCCACATATTTTAGCACACTCTATGTGGATTTGCTGAGCGAAAACACATTGAATTATCACACTGGTTTCGGGAGAAACAACGCTCATAGCATTGACGCCTTGCTGGGTTATACCGTGGAGTCCACCCGCAACCAGCGGGTAGCCATGACTGCAACAGGATTTGCTACCGATGACATTCATACGCTGAACGCGGCAACTGTTTATTCGCTGGCGAGTGAAGGGAATGGAAACACCGATGGTACAGGAACCTTCCGCTATCCGGATGTGGTACTGGAGTCTTATTTGGGACGTATCAATTACAGTTATTTGGACCGTTATCTCTTGTCTGCTTCTTTACGTCTGGATCGCTCTTCCTTGTTCTCAAAAGGAAATCGCAATGCATGGTTTCCCTCTGTATCATTGGGATGGCGTGTAAATGAGGAGAAGTTTATGAAGAATATCGAAGTTATCTCTAATTTGAAGCTCCGCGCTTCTTATGGCGTGACGGGGAATAACCGTATCAGTTATGACGCGGCTCTTGAAGTATTGAACGGCGCGAACTATGTGACAGGTACCGGTAACGGACAACTGGTCAATGGTCTGGCAAATAAATCTTCTTCGCGTGCCAATCCTGACATTACATGGGAGAAGACAGACGAATTCAACTATGGTCTGGATTTGGGACTCTTCAGAAACCGGATTAATCTCTCGATAGACGCTTATTACTCTGTGACTCGTGCCCTGTTGTTTGAGCAGCCTACACAGTCATTCACCGGATATAGCTATTATTGGAATAATATCGGAAAGGTACGTAATTCGGGTGTGGAAATACAGATTGATACGCACAATATCAAGAATCGTAAGTTTCAATGGGACACAAATATAAATTTCTCCTTGTCGCGCAATAAATTGCTGGAACTGGGAGGTGAGCGGCAGGTTATCAATCTGGGGGAAAGAAACGAGTGTTACATTGCCAAGGTCGGTTCACCGTTGATTCAGTTTTATGGATATAAGACGAACGGCGTATGGAACAGCAAGGAGGAAATCAATGCGAATCCTCACTTCGCGAGTGACGTACCGGGCGGATTGCGTATCGTAGACACCAACAATGACGGCTCGTTGACTCCTGAAGACCGTGTTCCTTTGGGTAATCCGTATCCGGATTTTACATATGGAATCACAAACATATTCCGGATTAAGAATTTTGATATTTCGTTCCTGATTCAGGGAGTACAGGGAATTGACGTTTACAATGGCGACGTTTTTTACAATGAGACGGTGAAATGGAACAAAGATTACACCAAGAACCGTTGGGTAAGCGCGGAAAATCCGGGTAACGGGAAAGTTCCCTATCTGAAGCACGGATATGATATCTGTTTGACTGATTATCCTTTGCAGAATGCCTCTTATGCATGTTTGAGGAACCTCACAGTGGGATATACATTGCCAAGTACGGCCGCACGCAGACTGAAACTGTCGGGTGTACGCTTCTATGTGTCAGGCAGTAACTTGCTCTACATTTGGGGAAGCGGTTATAAGGGCATCAATCCGGAATCCCGCATGACTTCCTCTCAATACTCAAGCTCTATGATTTCGGGATATCAGCGCGGTGGATTCCCGTTGACCAGTACTGTCTCCGCAGGTTTTGATATTGACTTTTAATGGAAAGCGAACAATGAAAAAGGTAAATTATATAGGATTGCTGTTAGTGACGTTACTGTTTGCATCTTGTGATTTGGACAAGTATCCCTATTCGGAAGTTGGTGCGGATGGATATGCGAAAGATGCTTCTTCAGTGAATCTTCTGGTACTTGGCTGCTATAATTCACTTCACGATGTGATGTATTATGAATGGGCGATGACGGAGTTGCGCTCGGATAACGCGCGTATGTATGCCACTAACTCTACCTCCAATACTACGAAACTGGTTGAACAGCTTGACCAGGGAACTATCGTGGCAGAGCACCAATGGGTAGAGGAGTATTGGAATTCTTGCTATGTGACGATTGCCAATGCCAATGACGTAATTTCAAATCTTGGTGTGGTAGAAGACGAGACTGCCCGGAATCAATACGAGGGCGAGGCTTTGTTTCTCCGTTCTTTAGAATATTTTAACCTTGTCCGCTTATGGGGCCCTGTGTTTATAGTTACTTCTAAGGTTCCGTCAGATGTGGCCCGGGGTATGCAGCGTTCTACGGTAGAAGAGGTTTATGCGCTGATTGAGGGTGATCTGGAACGGATTCTTGATAATGGATTGCTGCCTGAACGAATGGCGGATGCAGATATGGGGCGCGCGGACAGAAATGCCGCAAAGGCATTGCTGGCAAAAGTGTATGCGACTCATTACAAGCCGGGAGATGACAGGTATGCCCGCGCCGCACAGCTATGCAAGGAGGTACTTGAAAGCACTGCCGTGGGTGATCCGCAGACAGGGGCTGATCTGGTAGCCTATGACAAGATATTCGACATCACGAACGAAATGAACAAGGAAATCATTTTTGCGGTACGTTATCTGTCGGGTGATGTAGGACTCGGATCTCCATTCGGTAACATGTTCGCCCCGGTCAATAATGGTGCAAATGTGATTATAGGAACTTCTTCCGGCTATAATACTCCGAGCGATGATATCATTAGCGCCTATACAACGAGAGGAGCCGCAGACAAACGTCTGGATGTGAATATCGCCCAGAAATACTTTAATTCGGCTACCCAGCAATGGGTGACTGAAGGTAACTGCCGTTATTGCAAGAAGTACACAAATCGTGTGTCTACACAGTATGACGGCGAGAGTGACTGGCCGGTTATCCGTGTGGGCGATATCGCATTGTTGTACGCGGAACTGACGAATGAAATATCGGGTCCGTCTGCTGATAACTTGAAATACCTGAATATGATTTGCGAACGCGCAGGTGTCTCAACTTATACGTCGGCCGATCTTTCCAACCGTTACGACTTCAGAGAAGCCGTGCGTAACGAACGAAGACTGGAACTTGCCTTTGAGAACCAGCGTTGGTTTGATATGCTCCGCTGGGGTACGGCCGTTCAGACAGTGAATAATTATTTCGAAAGCGAGACTTTCTATTCGGACTATGACTATGCCGTGAATGGTATTGCCGATTGGCAGACATTCCTCCCGATTCCGATAAGTGTAATCAACATTAATCCGGATATTGCACAGAATACAGGTTATTAATCTCTTAAATTAAAATACGAATATGAAACAATTTCAAAATGGAAAAAGGATCCTTATATCCTTATGTGCATGCGCTGCCTTTTGTACCAGCTGTGATTCTACATCCGTGAAAGACGTTGTGGCCAGCGCACCGCGAATCGTATCTTTCTCGCCGGAGAGCGGAAGTATCGGAAGTGAAATAGTAGTTACCGGAGAGTATCTGGACGATGTGACCAGCGCGAGGATTGGAGGAGAGGAAGTCACGATACTTCAAAAAGTGTCCAATGAGCGCTTATCACTCAAAGTGACCGATAATGCGAAGAGCGGGAAAATAGCATTAAGCAATTCAGTTGGCGAGGGAGTTTCAGAAAACGATTTTACCGTTGAATATCAGGTTCCTGCTATAACGGAAATTCCAGACGAGGTAGAAATGGGCAGTGAACTGTGGATTTCAGGTTCTCATATGGATGTAGTCAGTGCCGTGCTTTTTACAGCCGAAGGGTATGATACCGGGCACGAGGCCGACATACTTTCGCAGAACGAGGATAAAATTCAGGTGAAGGTTCCTTATGTGGAAAGTGATAAAGCTGCTATTACAGTCAGATATTTCGATGGTACGTCACAGGTGGAAACTCCGGTTGAATCCGCGCCGCAAGTAACTGTAGTACGTTATGAGCCAGATGTCACGACTTCTGATTTCAAAGCCGCCGAAGTAGGAGAGAGTGTAACGCTGAACGGTTCTCATTTGGATAAGATTGAGAAAGTGCTGTTAGCCGATATCGAGTGTGTCATTACATCGAAGAGTGAAACTGAATTGAAGTTTGAAGTTCCTGCATCTGATAGCTTTAAGGACGGTGACAATAAAGTATCATTGGAGATTGTTTATTTTGACGGACGCGAGAAACGGAAATTAACGGACGAATTTATTGTAAGCGTAGGTGTGGCTTTTGTATATCATTGGGAAAACAAGACTATTTATGCCCAGACCGGAGATCATTTTGCATTCTTCTCACCGGAAACAGGAGAGGTTTATTCTAATGATGAATGGAGCCAAAAGGTGGATCCTGTTGCTGCTGCCGGAAAGAATACTAATAGTACAGCGAATGTTCCGGCTGTGACCGAAGCAGAGTATAATTCCGTAAATCCTTATTTCTTCATTTCCGGTTCTTCTTCCAATTCTAATTTAGCCATCAATAGTCCGGCCAATTCTGGCAGCCAGTTGAAGAACTTCAAAACCTCCGAGGGTGTTTCCATTACGAATAAACAAAACTATTATGGCACTCCTGCATTATCGTTTGCATATTTGGATCCGGAAGCTGACCCGGATTGTGCGGATCTGGTCGATAAGGTGAAAAACGGCAAAATCGAGAAGATTGATGAAACAACTTTCCCGATTGATGTGGATAAGAAGACATGCGCCGGTATTAAGCCGTCAGTGAGTGTAGCACCTAGAACGGATGTTTGGGCGGCAGGTAAATTCGAAAAGGGTGTGGAGAAAACCGTGGAAATTGATGCCGTGTTGCTGGTATTCTATTACAATGTGAAAGGATATGGCGGTGATGATAAAAATCCGGTCAGGGATGTGAAGCGCATAGGGCTGATGCATATCAAGAGCGCCGATTTCAAGATGAAAGAAGGTACGGAAGAACCTTCCGCAAGTTCTATTACCTTTGATATGTATTGGCAGAAACAAGATTACGATTACTCGAAAGTTGTTCAATAGTCAGACAGTTAATGATGACACGGAATATACATAAGGCAATTATAGCGTTCCTGCTTGCCGGACTACCGTCAGTCTCTTTTGCGAAGAGATACGATGTGACGCTTCCCGAAGTAGCTTCCTGCCTGATGGCTGCACAACCGGGCGACCGGATTTGCATCAAAGACGGTCAGTACAGAGATATGCAGTTGAAATGGACAGGCAAGGGAACTGAGAAATCTCCTGTTTCCATAGAGGCTCTGAATCCCGGAAAAGTAAGGATAGAAGGTGGTTCCACCTTGCGGATAGCAGGCGAGTGGGTGTCTGTCAGCGGATTATATTTCACTGACGGATACGCGCCCAAAGGTTCCGTGATAGAATTCCGAAACGGGAAGGAACCGGCTAATCACTGCCGTCTGACGAATTGTGTGATAGACAAATTCAATCCGTCACGCAGGGATAGGGCATACAGCTATATATTGCTTTATGGCCGTCATAACCGTGTGGATCATTGCTCATTGACAGGAAAGCTTAATCTGGGGGTGACACTGATTGTCACCCTCAATGACGTGCGTTGTCTGGAAAATCATCACCGGATAGACCATAACTACTTTGGAGAAAGGCCCGTATATGGCTCGAACGGAGCCGAAACGATACGTGTGGGAACTTCTCAACAGGCTTACAGCTCTTCAAACACAATTATTGAAAATAACCTGTTCGAACGTTGCTCCGGCGAAGTGGAGGTAATCTCTATTAAGTCCAGTGATAACGTCATCCGGAACAACACACTGTTGGAATGTGAAGGAGTGGTGGCCTTGCGTCATGGTGTCCGTAATACGGTGAATGATAATCTGTTTATTGGTAACGGGCATCGTAATACGGGTGGTATCCGCATAGTTGACGCCGGACATCAGGTTTACGACAATATACTGATCGGATTGGCCGGTACCCGTTTCTTCTCGGCTTTGGGAGTTATGAATGCCGTACCCAATTCGTTGCCAAACAGATACTGTCAGGTAGTCAATGTCAGGATATGCCGCAATACATTCGTTGATTGCACGAATCTGGAATTTGGTACGGGCAAGGATATGGAGCGTACTCTTGCGCCGGAAAATGTGTCATTCACGGATAATGTCATCATCAATAAAGAGATCGGCCATCCTTATATAGCCGTTGACGATGTTTCAGGCATCCGGTTCAAAGATAATAAAGTGCAACTGGCTAAGAACTGCCCGGACCCGGGATTCACTACGGAAAAAGTGAAAGCTCCCGGCTTGCCCGATGATGCTGCGATACGCAAGGATAAAGGCGCTTCATGGTTTGAAAACCGGATAGTACAGTCTGCAGCCAATGGCCATAAGGAATACAATGTATCTCCGGGAACGAATCTGTCCGAAGTCATTCATTCGGCAGAACCGGGTGGCATCATAATTCTGGCGGGAGGCACATATCCTGTCCAACGTGCCATGCTCATTGATAAGCCGTTGACCATCCGTGCAGCCGATGCGGCAAGCAAACCGCTTGTCCGTTTCAACGGCGACAAGCCGGATAATATGGTGACGGTTGCCGATGGCGGCAAGCTGTTCATTGAGAATATTATATTCGACGGAGTATTGGAGCCTGGAAAGACATTGGCTGAGGCAGGAATTTCTACTGCCTTTGATATGACACAACCTTATACACTGACAGTAGACGGTTGCGAATTCCAGAACTTCGGAGAAAGCGGATTCTTCGCTATCAAAGGAACAAAAGCCACTTTTGCCGAAAGCGTCACCATCCGCAACTGTCTTTTCCGTGATTTGTCAGGAGATGCCATCAATTATGCAGCGGAGAAAGATGATATAGGCCGCTATAATGCCGACAACATGCTGATTGAGAACTGCTCTTTCTACCGTTTACTGGGCTTGCCTGTCAATATTTATCGCGGCGGGAGCGATGAAAGTACGGCGGGTCCTTATGTTACTGTCAGACATTGCACCTTTGTAGACTGTTGCAACAAGGAACGCGGAAGCGTCATGCGATTGATTGGCCCGCAAGTACTGATGGTAGAGAACTGCAATTTTGATAACAGTGGACGTGGTGGAGCGGCCATCCGCCTGGATGAGGCGACTTGGGAAAAAGTGCGCATTGCAAACTGTAATCTGTGGAATTCCGGTAGAATGATGACTACCACTTCCCATGCAATACAGGGAAAGACGTACAATATCCGCCCTGCATATATCAATGCCAAAGCATACGATTATACTCCGGTTGAGGGTAGCGAGCTGGAAAAACTCTCTATCGGTTTGAAAAAGAAGTAAGACATGCTCGATGCCATTATTGAAACAGAAAATAATGTATGTAAGATGAGAAAACTTATTGTTTGCATATTCATGATTTCAGGTGGATGCCTCTTTTCAGAGGCCCAGCATCCGTCTCTTCTTTTCACGCAGAAAGAAGTGGACGAGATTAAGGCAGGGAAAGAGGCAGTTCCCGCATTCGGCAAATTTCTTTCGGAAGTGCTTACTGCAGCCGACGCCGCAGTAAGCTCTCCTGTCTCCGTGCCGGTTCCGGTAGACGGAGGCGGAGGTGTGGTACACGAACAGCATAAATCCAATTACTATGCCATGTTCCATTGCGGAGTTGCCTATCAGCTGACAGGGAATAAGAAATATGCCGCCTGCGTAGCCGATATGCTGGAAGCCTATGCGGAACTATATCCTACTCTGGGTTTCCACCCCCTGAAACTTTCCCCCGTTCCGGGACGCCTGTTCTGGCAGACACTGAATGAAAGCGTGTGGCTGGTACATACAGCAGTAGCCTATGACTGTATCTATAATACACTTTCATCCAAGCAACGTGCCTTTATCGAGAAGAATCTCTTCGTCCCGATGGCGGACTTCATCATGGACGGTATGGGAGACAACCATGCGAACAACGGGATTTTCAATAAAATGCACAACCATGCTACATGGGCTACGGCCGCAGTCGGCATGATTGGTTTTGCAATGAATCGTGAGGATTACGTCAAGAAGGCGCTTTACGGGTCGGACGAAACAGGCAAGCGGGGCGGCTTTATCTGCCAGATGGATTACCTGTTCTCTCCCGACGGCTATTTCAGGGAAGGAGCCTATTACCAACGTTATGCCATCTGGCCTTTCGTCATCTTTGCTCAATGCATCGAAAACAAGCTGCCGGATTTGAAAATCTTCAACTACCGCGACAATATTCTGTCGAAAGCACTTTCCACATTGATACAACTTTCGTATGAAGGCGAATTCTTCCATTTCAATGATGCCTTGCTGAAAGGACTTTCCGCGCAGGAACTGGTATATGCGGTAGACATATTGTATAACGCCGACCCTTCGGACAAATCACTGTTGTCCGTTGCGGACAAGTATCAGCACACCTATCTCCCTACTATCGGAGGCTTTAAAGTGGCCCGTGATATTGACCGGGGAGAGGCCGCTCCGATTATCTATCGCAGCAGCGTGTTCCGTGACGGACGTAAGGGTGACGAGGGCGGTATAGCCGTAATCCGATCCACGGATTCCAGTCTGAACAGTGCCCTGACACTGAAAGCCACCTCCCACGGCTTGAGCCACGGACATTTTGACAAACTGACAATGGCTTATTACGACAATGGGAACGAGATTTTTTCTGACTACGGAGCTTCCCGCTTCCTGAACATCGAAGCAAAGCATAAAGGACATTATACACGTGAGAACCAATCGTTTGCCAAACAGACAATTGCGCACAACACATTGGTCGTGGACGAAACATCCCACTTTGCCGGAGATATGGAAATCTCTTCCCGTTATCATTCAGACATCATCTATCATGATTTCAACGGCGGACATTTTCAGGTAATAGTGGCGAAAGACACCAATGCCTATCCCGGAGTAGAGATGAAACGTACACTGGCTTACGTGACTACCCCTTTCCTGCAATTCCCGTTAATTCTGGATGTGCTGCAGGCAAATGCGGACAAAGAGCACCAATACGATTATCCTTTATGGTATAAGGGACACTTCGTTTCCCTGAACTTCCCCTATACCAAGGCAGGCGACGAACTGAAAACTCTTGGCACAAAAGACGGCTATCAGCATCTTTGGCTGGAAGCCTGGGGACAGAACAAGAACCGGAATACATCAGGCTTTACTTTCGTTAATAAGAACCGTTTCTATACCGTCAGTACGGCAACCACTCCGCAGACAGAGATGAAAATGCTTCGTCTGGGTGCCAATGACCCTGATTTCAACCTGAGAAACGAGACTGCTTTCCTGATAAGGGAAAAAGCACGGAAGAACCATACATTCGCCACCTCCATTGAGACACATGGAGAGTATGATGTGGTAATGGAGACTTCCAGTAACCTGACTTCGTCTTGCGAAGAAGTGAAAGTGGTGACGGATACGGCTTTTTATACAGTTGTAAAGGCTATATACAAAGGCGGGCATTTTGTAATGCTTTGCCTTAGCAATACGGATAATAGTAAAGACAAGAAACATAATCTGAGCATTGACGGCCATAATTATATATGGAACGGTCGTTGCGGAGTATTCATGAAGTAAACAAACCATTAACCATTAACAGACAAAAGTATGAAAACATGTAGTGACACTTATCAGTTTGAGAAAGATCTGAAATGGGAAAATACTGCCTGGGGTGTAAACCGTCAGATAATGGCCTATGACGGTCAGTTGATGATGGTCAAAGTAAAATTTGACAAAGGTGCGGTAGGCAATATGCATACGCATTATCACAGCCAGGCGACTTACGTAGTAAGCGGAAAGTTTGAACTGACCATCGGTGATAAGAAAGAAATCCTTTCCGCCGGAGACGGCTACTATGTGGCACCCGATGAATTGCACGGCTGTGTCTGCCTTGAAGCCGGCATTCTGATTGATACGTTCAGCCCTGTGCGTGCAGACTTCTTAAACCTGTAAACGTATGAAGGTAAAAGGACTCCGATGGATGGTTATCGGGTTAATCATGCTGATAACCATTATCAATTATCTGGACAGAGGCACGCTCAACTATATGTGGGTGGCTAATATTGACTATCGTCTGGTTTCCGAAACGGATGCGCCGGCAGACAAAGGCAACCATGCCGTCATGTCAGGAAAACAGTATATCCTGACAGCCGCAAACGGGAATAAGGATTCTGTCAGCATAGCCAATGTACAGATAAAAGAGAAGAACGGCGTTGCGTTTGTAACCAATCGCGAAGGTATTGCCATTGACCTCGGTTTGATAGACCGCAACAGCCCGGACGCTTCGCAGAAAGCGAAAAATATTCTCGGCCTGATAACCACTTTTTTTATGGTGGCATACGGTATCAGCCAGCTCGTCTCCGGGAAACTGTATGATAAGGCGGGGTGCCGGAAAGGCTTTTTCTGGAGCGTACTTGTCTGGGGTACGGCAGATGCACTGGCTTCTCTTTCACGCGGAATCTTTTCGCTGACTTTCTTCCGGATGATGCTCGGACTGGGTGAAGCCGGCCCGTGGCCCGGTACAACGAAAAGTAACGCAGAATGGTTCCCGCAGAAAGAACGCGCTTTTGCACAAGGATTGTTTGGAGCGGCAGCTTCCGTTGGTTCTATCCTTGCACCGATTATTATCCTGATGCTGTTCATAGCTTTCAGCTGGAAACTGACTTTTATTATAGTCGGCGGATTAGGACTGATTTGGCTGATTCCCTGGCTGATTATCAATAAGGAAGGGCCGAAGAAACATCCATGGATTACGGAAGAAGAGCGTACCTATATCCTGACCGGTCAGCCCGGACAGGAACTGAAAGCCGGGGATAAAGGAAAAAGCCTGGGCGAACTGCTCAGGGTGAAAAAGAACTGGTCTGTCATTTTAGGACGGTTTTTCCTTGATCCTATCTGGTGGATGTTTGTGACGTTCCTGCCGCTTTATCTGGCGGATGTCTTTCACTTGAATATCAAAGAAGTGGCATTTTCCGCATGGGTACCTTATGTAGGCGCGGCATTGGGAAGCATTGCCGGTGGCTGGTATTCCGGCTGGCTGATTAACCGGGGACATACGGTGAACTATTCCCGTAAGGCGGCAATGCTGCTTGGAGGGGGTATCATCATTCCGGCCATTCTGGCGGCTATCATGTCGACTACCGCTCAGGCTGCCATTGTCTTTATGGCTTTGGTATTGGGAGGCTTCCAGTTTTTTATGACGAACTTGCAGACTATTCCGAGTGACCTGCACAGTGGCAAGTCTGTCGGCTCGTTGGCAGGACTGGGCGGTGCCTCGGCGGTATTAGGTACTATTCTGGCAATCCTTTTTGCCAGTTATATAACGAACTGGATATTATTATTCAGCCTGTTGGGAGCTTTGGTGCCGCTATCGCTGTGCTCCATCTTCCTGACGGTAGGAGAGATTAAACGAATAGAAAAATAAACACATTATAAAAAACAAGACAATTATGAAACTAGAAGGAAAAGTCGCTATCGTGACAGGTGGCGCGCGTGACATTGGTCGCGCAGTATCAGTGAAGCTGGCAGCAGAAGGCGCCAAAGTTTGTTTGAACTATTTCGACAATGAGGCCGATGCGCAGGAAACACTGGCATTGATTAAGAATGCCGGGGGTGAAGCTATCGCAGTTCAGGGTGATATGACAAAGGCTGCGGAGGTAAAGAATCTTTTCGCAGAGTGTAATAAGGCTTTTGGTGACAAGGTGGATGTATTGGTAAATGTCGTAGGCGGAATCGTAGGCCGTAAGAAAATTACTGAGCAGGACGAAGCATGGTATGATTTTCTGATGGATGTCAATATGCGCTCTGTATTCCTCTGTACGCGTGAAGTAGTTCCAATGATGCCGGCAGGGGGCTCTATCATTAACTTTTCTTCATTGGCCGCACGTGATGGTGGAGGCAACGGAGCTTCCATGTATGCGACGGCGAAAGGGGCGGTGATGACATTTACTCGTTCTATGGCAAAGGAACTAGGTCCACAAGGGATTCGTTGTAATGCTGTCTGTCCGGGTACGATTGCCACTTCTTTCCATGATCGTTTCAATACGCCTGAAAACCGCGAACGTATGAAGGCTTCTTACGCATTGCATCGTGAGGGAACCGCTGAGGAAGTCGCAGACTTGATTTGTTTCCTTGCCTGCTCAGAATCTTCTTACCTGACAGGTACGAACATTGATATTAACGGCGGTTGCTTTTTCTCTTAAAGAAGAATGACCGGTTCGAAAATTAATTAATAGCCGGGTGGTAAGTAATTAATTGTCAGACTACTTACCTGCTTTAAAGACAATAGTTATGAGACGAATTTTTGCCATATGGACTGTATGTCTCTGCTGGGGGATACTGGATGCCGCTCCGTTGGGCCCGTTTAATGCGACATTACTTGAACAGCTAAGGATCGGTTATCAGAAAGGCGATGAAGACGTTGTCCGGTACATCGAATTTCAGGAAAAGGCGGCGGAGAAATATATAAAGATGCCCCCTTTGTCGGTGACCGCCAAAAAGAAATTGCCTCCTAGCAAAGATCCACGGGATTATATGGTTCACAGACCCGAAACTGGGTATGAATCCCAATATGACTTATGCGCAATCTGTGCCAGGCATGAAAAACATGCGGGGGACAGGCATTATTGACTCTCGTTGTTTTAGCCGTGCATTGGGCGTTGCCCGACTGATAGAAGGCTCTAAAAGCTGGACACTCTCAGATAAGAGAAAACTTGATGACTGGGCCACTGCTTTTTGTTATTGGATGGAGGAAAGTACGCAAGGGCAAAGAGAATCTCATGCAGCCAACAATCATGGCCTGTGGTACGAAACAATACATCTGCTGGTATTAGCCTACTTAGACCGTACCGACCGCATTCGTGAAGTGGCCGAGCAAAGTGTTCTTCCCAAGATAGGTACGCAGATTGCCGATGACGGCTCATTGCCCCAGGAGCTGAAACGAACCCTGTCCTTGCATTATTCAACTTTCGCTTTGGAAGCTTTGATGGAAGCCAATCAAATCACCAGCCAGACAGGTATAAATTTATGGAGTACTCCTGCGCCCAATGGAAAAGCGGCTTCACAGGCAGTAGATTATCTATATCCCTATTATCTGAATCCCGAAAGTTGGAAATTCAAACAAATCAAGCCTTTCGACCGGTCTCGTGCGGCTATTCTTCTTTATGAGGCAGGAATAGCATTGGGTAATCAGAAGTATATTGATACGGCAAAGCGTATTGGCTTGAGATACAATACATCTGATGTGGAAACGATACCGTATCTGATTTTGAAGAAAAATAAAGTCATAAGAAATAATTAACATTAATTAAGTGATAACATGAAATTGAAATTGTTTTTTTATCTGTGTATGCTGCCGCTTCTTTGTCTTGCGCAGGGAACCCAATCACAACAGCTTTCCAACCGTTATGGCATGAAGATGAAGCAGAACGAAGATGGCTCTTATTCGTTGCTATATGCAAAGAAA
>CAYUIJ010000025.1:0-26517 GCA_964444735.1 uncultured Bacteroides sp.
AAGGGTAACCTTCCTTTTCGTTATCTGTTTGTATCTCCATATACACGATTTTCGACTTACAAAAATCTTCCGGATTTTTTGGTTGTTTTATGCTTTGTTGCTATATTTGCGTTATAATGAAATTAAGAATGGCATGAGGCCGGATATCCTTTCCTGGCAGTGAGCTGTCAGGGTACGGAATTTTCTTGCGATTGTGAGACGGGAATGACAGCCGTTCCTGGTATGATTCCACAAGGAATGCGGCATGGCAATGATTGCTCAGTGCCGTATGGGTAAACCGATATGCCGAATGTTGTTGAGACTACTGTAAATTACAAGTCATGAAACGTTTTACAATGGGAATGCTATGGACGTTTGTCTGTATGGGCGGATGGGCGCAGAGTCCTGACTGGAACCGTGCAGAGAGCTTATCGGCCGACACATTGGATCAGTACATGTCGGGGCGTTATGTATATCCCACATGGATTGAAGGCAGTAGTTGTTTTTATTATGATGTGATTTCCGATACGGGGGGGGGGGGAAATCATTATTTTCTGTTTGATGCACACAACGGGCGAAAACGGCTGCTCATAGCTGATAACGGCCGTTTTGCAAGCCAATATGCCGCCATTACCGGAGATTCGATCAATGTGAAAGATTTTCGGGTGTATGGCATCACTTTCAGGCACGGAGACACCGGACGGTTTTATCTGAATAAGAAAGGCAAGCAGATGGTGTATGACGTGCGTAGCGGAGAATTGTCTGAAACGTCATTTTCGGAAGAGAAAACCGGAAGGTTCAGGAAAAGCGGCTATTCTTGTCATTCGTCCGATTCACTCTTTACCATGATGGGGTCTGGATACGACCTTTACGTGCGTGATAACCGTAACGGGACTGTCTGCCGCATTACAGCCGATGGAAAGGAAGATGCCGCTTATACGACTCGTTTTGTGCCGGATACGCTCGAAACCGTGAGTCGTGGTTCATGGCTGGGACATCGTTATGTATGTCTTATGTCCGATATGAGCGGGGTGAAAGAATTGGGCTTTGTCAATTCGCTGGCTTCGCCTCGTCCGCGGATAGTTACTTTCAAGATGCCTATGCCGGGCGATAAAGAGGTACGCCGTTTCCGTCTGTTCTGGTATAACGCCGATACGGGAGAGGCACGCATGCTTCCCATAGACAAGTATCCCGATCAGGTGGTCGAGATGAACCATTTCCGTTCGGATGAGGCTCTGTTTGTTACCCGTCGCAGCCGTAAGGCCGACAGGGTGGACCTTTGCCGGGTCAATGTGCAGGAAGGTACGGTTACCGAGCTGATATCCGAGAAATGCCTGCCGCATATGAATCTGTCGTTGTTCAACTGCCACATTCTTGATGAAGGAAAACGCATCCTGTGGTGGTCGGAGCGTACGGGCAGGGGCAATTATTACCTCTATGACGGTGACGGAAATTTGATGAACCGTGTGACACAGGGGGAAAATCTGGTTGCCGGAAATATTGAACACATTGATACGCTGAAGAATGAAATAATCTTTGCCGGTTACGGCAATGAACAGGATACGGATCCTAGTTACGCTTATTATTACAAAGCTTCGCTCAACGGGCGCAGACAAGTACTGCTTACTCCGGGTAACGGGAATCATGAGCTGTCGCTGTCGCCCGACAGACGGTATGCCATCGACAAATATTCGCGTGTTGATTTGCTCCCGGTAGTGCGTGTGCTCAGCATAGACCGTCCGCAGCGCAATTATGGAGTGGAGTGTACTGATGGTACTGCCCTGCGCCGTGCAGGATGGCATCCTCCGGTACGTATCTGCGTGAAAGCAGCCGATGGAGAGACTGATTTGTATGGAGTGATGTATCTTCCCTCTTCGCTTGACAGCACCCGTCGTTATCCGGTTATCAGCAATGTATATCCCGGTCCGCAGGATGACCAGCTTCCCCGTTCGTTTGTTATTGACGACAACGGTAACCAGTCGCTGGCCGAACTGGGTTTTGTTGTCATCAATGTGGCTCCACGTGGCAGCTCTCCGTTGCGTGGCCGTGACTTCCATTGCTTCGGCTATGGTAACTTGCGTGATTATCCGTTGGCCGACAGCAGGCATGTCATCGAGGAACTTGCCCGCCGGTATCCGTTTATCGACCTCGGTCGTGTAGGTATATACGGTCATTCGGGCGGCGCGTTCCAGACAGTAGCCTCCATGCTTACCTATCCTGATTTTTATAAAGTAGGCGTGGCGGCATCGGGCAATCATGACAACAACATTTACATCCAGTGGTGGGGTGAGGTATTCCACGGTCTGGAGCAGCATACCGATTCCGTAAGCGGGCGTACCACTTTTTCTGTGAAGATTCCTGCCAATCAGGAACTGGCGCCCCGTCTTAAGGGACGGCTTATGCTTATTACAGGTGATGTGGACAAGAATGTGCCTCCTTCATCTACTTATCGCCTGGCCGATGCGCTTATCAAGGCCGGCAAGCGTTTTGACATGTTTGTTCTTCCGGGTAAGGTCACGGGGTAATGTGTTCTTATTATCAGAACCTTATCCGCTATTATTTTGTGGAAAACCTGTTGCGGCCTTCTCCCCGTCATATCGATATTATTAACCATCAATAAAAAGCCTATGAAGCATATGGTATTGTTCAGATTCGTTCTGATTAGTTTGGTTTGCTGTATCTCCGTAGCTTTGTCCGCACAGCAGGAAAACGATGATTCTGCTGTGCGGATCAAAGTCGTCATAGTGGATTCTGACAAGAATCCGCTGCCGGGGGCTGCTGTTGTTGTTGCTGGAAGACCTGGATGCGTCGCCGATGACCACGGCGCGGTATCGTTGTGGGTGAAAAAGAATTCCAAGGTTAGTTTTCAGTATATAGGTATGAAGACAAAGATCATGACGGTCACTGCTCCCGTTACAGGTGAAATAGTACTTGAAGATGAGTTGTCAAAACTTGATCAGGTTGTCATTACCGGTTATTCACGAACCACCAAACGCCGTACAACAGGCTCGCTGGCAACACTGAGTGCGGAGGAACTGATGGGAGGGGGAAATCCGACAGCCAATCTGGATATACTGTTACAAGGAAAGGTGGCAGGTGTGGATGTGAAGGCGCTGTCCGGACGTCCGGGAGAGACTGCCCGGATTCGTGTCCGCGGTACCAATACCATCACCGGGAATGCCGATCCCTTATGGGTAATCGACGGAGTGCCTTTGCAGCGTGATATCCCTACGATTTCAAGCAGCCAGATAAGGGCCGGTGATTTTAACGATATCTTTACCAACGGTATTTCCGGGATCAATCCGAACGATATTGAGTCTGTTACGGTATTGAAAGATGCTTCGGCAGCGGCCATCTATGGTTCGCGTGCTGCGGGTGGCGTCATTGTGGTCACTACCAAGCGTGGTGTCGAAGGACGCATGCGCGTCAATTATTCGGCCAATGTAACCCTGACCACCAGTCCCTCACGTTCGGCTGACCTGATGAATTCACGTGAAAAACTGGCATGGGAACAGGAATTGTGGGATGAATTCTCGGCCGGGCGCTTTGCCGAATATCCTGTAACCGGTACGCGTTATCCGGTTGTAGGTATCGTAGGCATGATTCGTTCGGGCTACGGACGCTATGCCGGAATGACCAGAGAACAGCAGGATGCCGAGATAGCCACGTTGGGCGAACATTCGACCAACTGGTTTGACGAGCTGTTTCGCAACTCCATTTCACAGAGCCATTTCCTTTCGCTTTCCGGTGGTACGGAAAGGAATGCATATTATGTGTCAATGGGGTATTCACAGAATAACGGACTTCTGAAGAAAAACGATTATGAGCGCTACAATGTGAGCGCCAAATTTGATTTGGAACCGAACAAGCGTGTAAAACTGGGCTTTACGGCTGACTTGTCCATGCAAAAATCCGGCTCTCCTTCGCTCAATGTCGATCCTTTTAAGTATGCCTATTTCGCCAATCCTTATGAGCGCGCATACAATGCCGACGGCTCGTATTCGGCCGACAATACGTATTTCAGTCTGACTCATGCCAATGGAGGTTATGACGTGCCATTGCCTGAGGAGGGCTATAACATCCTTCGTGAACTGAATGAGACATCAAGCAAAACCAGGAACATGTCAGCTTCGCTGATTGCCAATCTGACGGTTAATATCCTTGAAAACTTCTCGTTTGAGGGTCTGGCTTCTTACGGCTATGTAACCGATGCTTCCGACAATATTAACGGTAAGGATACGTATGCGGCTTGGATTGACCGTCCGTTTGACAGCTCACAGATAAACTCCAAACGCAAATACGGTTCCATTACGCAGACTTCTGCCTATAATTCCAGCTATAACCTGCGTGGCCAGCTTCATTATTTCAATACGTTTGGCGATGACCATTATCTGAGCGCGTTGGCCGGAGCCGAGATACGCGGCCAATACTCCAAGAGTATCTTTGAAAAACGCTACGGCTATGACCCCGTATCGGGCAATTCGTCCATGCCGGCTTATCCTGAGAGCGATAAGCTGGAATATACCGATTTGCTGTCATATGCGGCCATCATGGATGGCCTTTCCGGCCAGAGCATTCTGGAAGACGCCTTTGCGTCATTCTATTTCTCACTTGACTATGTGTATAAAGAGCGCTATATAGCCAGCCTGACAGCCCGTACCGACGGTTCCAACAATTTCGGTAGTGATGAGCAGTTCAATCCCACCGGCTCTGTCGGATTCGGATGGAATATCAGTCAGGAGCCTTTCATGAAATCGCTCAGACCCGTACTGAGCACCCTGTCATTGCGCGTGGCTTTCGGTTATACGGGTAATATCAACAGAACAGTCTATCCGCAGCTGGTAATGGATTATTCTACCAGTTTTCGCAAGACGGATACCGACTATTACCGCATGGGTACTATCGGCAATGCGCCCAATCCGAATCTGCGTTGGGAGAAAACCCGTGATATGAAAGTATCGCTCGAAGCCGGTCTGTTTGATGACCGTATACATCTGCAGGGTGAGTTGTACGACCGTCGTACCCGTGATGCCGTAACCAACGTGTCGATGCCTTATACCACCGGCTTCACCAGTCAGAGTGTCAACACTTCCGAGCTGTTGAACCAGGGTATGGAATTCTCGTTGGGAGCCGGCATTGTGAAGACTAAGGACTGGAATGTATCGTTGTCGGCCAATGTCTCATATAACCGCAACAAACTGCTTAAATACCATTCGGTAAATCCAAGCATATGGGGATCGTCATACGTAGGCTATCCGTTGTCTCCGATTATCAGCGGCAAGGTTGAAGGCATTGACAGCAAATATGGCCTCTATACCTATAAGGTACGTCCGGATGTCGTACTGAATACGGCTGCAGACCGTCGTCTGGAAGAGAATTATGCTTTTTATCTGGGAACGTCATCAGCTCCTGTTAACGGCGGTTATTCCATCAGTATAGGATACAAGCGCCTGCATCTCAGTCTGGGAGGTTCTTATTCATTCGACGGCAAGATACTTGACAATATAGAGTGCCCGGTAGGTTATAGCACATTGAGTGGCAGAGTTATAGAAAGAGTTCCCACTCAGGAGAATGACTTATACGTCAATCACTTGAACGTAGCCAAAGACGCTACGCACCGCTGGACTGTGAACAATCCGGTTACAGACGGACATCCGCGCATTATCGATGCTTACGGGGATCGTCTTGGACTGGACAATTATATGGTGACAGGCAGTAATATCACCCGTGCTTCCCTGATGGAAGACGTGTCTTATTTTAAACTCGGTTCGTTACTGTTGAGTTATGATTTCGGAGGCAACTGGATGAAGCGTACTCCGCTCACTTCGCTCACGGTATCGTTTGGCATGAGTAATCTGTTTACCATTACCGATTATTCAGGTATAGACCCTGAGACTCCCGGAGCCGTTTACCCCACTCCGCGTACGTTTTCGATGGGCGTGTCTGTCGGATTCTAAAAAAATTATGAGTTATGAAGAAACTAAATATCCTAATGTGCGCGCTGTTCGCCTTGGGTGGTATGTCGTGCACCAATTATCTTGATATCAAGCCGTACGGACGCACCATTCCAAAGACGGCCGAGGAGTTTGAAGCCCTGTTGAACAATCATCTGAATAAGATAGACGATGGCAGTGATGATATTCTTGTAGGCAATGCTTACCAGATATTGACATGGGATGCCGAATGCGGTGACGATTTTGAAACCTGTCTTACTACTCAGGAAGGTATTTCCTTAAATATCTATTTGGGTGATGTCGCCGGATCTCTCAGCGCTTCATATAGGTACCGTGACTTGTATGCCGTGATTCGTGACTGTAACATTGTGTTGGGAGAAATGAAAGAGGAGGGGACAGACCGTTCAGACAAGGTCAGGGCTACTGCCTATGCCCTTCGTGCCGTATCTTATTACCAGCTGATGCGTCAGTATTGTGAGGCTCCTGAAAAGGCAGGCATGGCATCGCAGCAGGGAGTTCCCCTGGTGATGGCTTTCGATATGGAAGAAAAGCCTTTGCGCCGCAGTTTACAGGAGACGGCTACCCGTATAGAAGACGATCTGAAGGCTTCAATTGATTATCATATGACCGATGACATTTACCGTTTTACGGAAGATGTGTGTAAGGGATACCTGGCCCGTCTTTATTTTTGGACGGAACAATGGGACAAGGCACTTCCTCTGGCGCAGGAACTGCTGAAAAAGTATCCTCTTCTGGGAAGGGAAGAATACAAACAGATGATGAGCACTGCCTATGACATGGTGGGGAATCAGATACTCAAAGCTTATCGCGCAATCAGTGTGAGTGGGAACTCGGGCATTACTTCTTCACGCCGTAACTTGCAGACCCGTCCGGTTAGCACCCGTCTGCTTGATTTGTTCTCCGGTGATGAGAAAACTACCGATGTGCGTTATGCCATGTGGGTAAATTCTTCGCGTCAGGCCACGAAGGAGTTTTTCTGCGGAATGCGTTCAGCTGAGTTCAAGCTGATGGAGGCGGAGTGTTATTATCATATGGATCAGAAAGATAAGGCACTCTATTCTGTCAATGAACTGCGTGCCAACCGCATCAGCGATTATACCAATCTGACTGAAGACAAGATTCCGGCTGTTTCATCCAAGGAAATCATCAAGGAGGATGCCGAAGGAAAGGTGCTGACTCCGCTGCTGGCATTTATTCTGAGCGAGCGCCGTAAGGAAATGTTTCTCGAAGGCGACCGTTTCTTTGAAATGAAACGTAACGGTACACCCGGGTTCTGGACCGCTTACAACGGACGTAAATACACTACGGAGGCTTTCATGTATACTTTCCCCATTCCTGCAAATGATATACTGATTGTAGACGGACTGAAGCAGAATCCGGGATATGATGAATTGCAGAGTGATTAACCTTAAAAAAAACAGATGATATGAAACCGATATGTAAATGGATGATGACTGTGGCGCTGATGGCCTGTGGCATGGGCTTTTCCGCTTGTGAGGATGTAGATGAGCTTCCTCCCCGTGATATGACTGTGGATGGCAACAAGACCTATAAAATGCCCGATCCGGTGATTCTTACAGTCGAAGAGATCGCAAAGGTTGATGAAATACGTAAGGAATATGAAGGCAGTTTGCCCTGAGGCTTATGACTTTAAAACAGTATGATTATGAAAAGAATGATATATCGATTATGGATGGCTGTTTGTGTAATGCTGGCGGCCTTTTCCTGCTCGGATGACGACAAGCGTTCATCCGGCTTGCCGCAGATTAATCTGGAGTTTTCACGTTATTCATTGGCTAAAGGGGATATAACTGTTCGTCTGCTGGCCGATGCCCCTGTAGCGTCTGAGGTGCAGATACCTTTCTCGTTTTACGGAGAAGCCGTTGAAGGAACGGACTATACCGTGTCGGCCCATGCGTTTGTATTCAAGGCCGGATCTGAAGAGGCAGGAATAACAATAACCCGTATGGACGATCATATTGGTGAGAAAAGCAGTGAGCTCACCCTGAATCTTGACCGGAATACTGTGCCGGCAGGCTTTCAGATGGGTCTGCTTAATTATACCACTATCGAATTGATGGGTAACAATGCGGTAATCATGTCGTTCAGCAAGCCGTCTGATGTGTTGACTCTCAGTTCGGCATACGCCATTACGTTGGAAAAGCTTGACGGGAGCGGATATAGCGTTTCGGCCGAAACGGAGTTTGCTTTGGAGGTGGATCCGAGTTCTACAGCCGTTGGAGGCGTGCATTACGAATTTGCCGGCAAGCAGGCGGTAGTGGTGCCCGAAGGCAAGAATACCGGAACGGTTGAGTTGAAGTTCCTGAAAAAAGAGGAGGGCAAGGATAAGCTCGTATTGCGTCTGGCTGAGAAAGACGGTTATGCGTACGGCTCGAATGCGGCCATTGACATTACCGTTCAGGGTCCTGAGTCGTATAACGGCACATGGGCTTTCAGTAAGATTGCCAATGCTGAATGGTGGGCCACCAGCTGGTTTGCTGATACCAGCACATTCCCTAAAGGAACGCCTGATGATCAGATTACCTTTGCCGGAGATTCATATGAGGCTTATACATTCACTCCGTCACTTAAAGGTGATTTGAAGAATTATTTCATCAGTGAGTGTGCCGTGACCTTTCAGGGTGAGCGTGAGGAGGTTTTTCAGGAAGAGTCTACCATCGCACCGGTAAAGGGCAACATTGCGGTCTTGGAGTTTGAAAGGGTCAATGTCAGCTTCTCGGCTGTCAACAGAAATGTTCGTCCGGCTGTAGCGGGATTCCGCATCATCACTGTCGAAGGAAAGGAAACGCTTGAATGTACCGTTTACGATTATGAGCCTACCGATTTCCTGGCAGACATTTATGAATTTTTTAGTAGTTATACTGAGCCTCCGGTAATGATTGAAGCACCGTTGCGCTTGCATTTTACCCGGGTAAAGTAAACCGGCTCCTGATTCCTTTTATTATGTTCAAAAGCCGGCAAAAGCGGATCGGATCCGCCAAGCCGGCTTTTATATTGTTCTCCCGTATCCCTTTTCCGTATCAGAAGCAGGTGCGGTTTTTTTGATGCCGGGGGCTAATGTGTCCTTTCACCTTTGGTCCGCGAAATGCTTTCTTCAGAATTTCTGTCAGTTCTCAATACTGAAATCAGTTTTTCCATAGCGCCTTTTCAAATTTCCTGCCAATGTCATGTTTCCCGTTTTTTTGTCTGTGGCTGTCTTTTCCCTGAATTCGGTTCGTCAAGCCGTTGCCGCAGCATGGCGGAAGCGGCTTTTCTGGGTGTTTCTTTGTTGCATTCAATAATCCCTTTGGCGGGATAACGATTGCGGCCAATAGCGGCGGCAGCTATTAATCCGGCCAAAGACCGCCAGTCGCGATATCCGTTTTTTTACCGTCCGGTTTTGAAACCGTCTTTGCGTTTTGTACAAGCAGGAAAAAATATGAAAAGCGGATAAATGTCTTGTGCTTATGCTTGATTGTAATGAAACCAAAAAATCCTGCCCGTTCACTTTCTTCCTTTCAGGAACGGGCAGGATTCATGATTATTGAACCTGTTTCATTGACAGGTGTTTTTTACGTTATTGGCTTATGTTGTCAGGATTCTGTTCGAGCAACGGGTTCGAGTCTATATCGCTCTGGGGAATCTTCCAGAGGAAACTCTTCTTGGGCAGGAATGTCATTTCCGTGCTGAAGCGGTTCTTTCTGCGTGAGTTGTTGTCTGACGACAGCATCTCGTTTTTCTGGAAGATGGCATGATTCCTGTTTACGAATGCTTGCGCGCGTTTCCCCAATACACCTTTGCGGAGCTGGTCAAAGTAAGCCTTGCTTTCACCCGGAAATTCCCATAGCCTTTCCTGTAAGATTGCCTCATCCATTTCCTGCCGGCTCATTGCCGGCAGCTCTTGCAGCCCGGCACGTGTATGTACTTGGTTCAGTTCGTCCAGTCCGTCTCCCGCATTCAGCAGGTTGGCGGCTTCCGCATAGTTTAGCAATACCTCCGAGTAGCGCAGCATGGGGTAGTTGGCTCCGGGATTCGCGTTCCACATTACGGCATCGGCCCATGGGTCAAAGAATTTGGCATTGAGCAGTGTATGGAACGCGTACCCTTCCGGAAGATAGATGCCGCCGTCAGCGTCCACCCAGTTTTGTGTCTCGAAGTCATAGTGGTAATCCACATCGGTCTTGCTGTCGGTAAATTCGGTCAGGATGATGTGCTTACGCGTGTCATTTGCCTCGTATGACTGATAGAATTCGCCCGGAATGCCTATGCGGCAGTTGTATGTTCCGGCCACATCCTTCAGTCCGCTTGAGTTACCGGTACCGAAATCCACGCCCATGTCGTTTCCTCCGCCGTTACCGGCAAAATACTGCAATTCGAAGACAGATTCCTCGTTGTTTTTTGCGCTTTGGGTGAACCAGTACCAGTTGTCATCGTAGTTCTTTACCAGATTATATTTCCGGCTTGAAATAACCAGCCGGCTGTATTCCAGACTTTCCTGCAATTCTTCTTGGTTGGCGGCAAAGTTGTCTTCACTGCTGACGGTGGCTTTATACAGGTATGCCTCTCCTAACAGTGCGTAGCATGCTCCCTGAGAGGCGCGCCATACGTCATATCCGTCGGTTTCGCGTTCGGGCAGCATGCCTGCGGCGTCTTTCAGATCGGTGAAGATACGTTCCCATACGCTTTCGGCCGGCTCGCGCGGCACTTTCAATCCTCCCAGCCCGGAAGTGTAACTTACCGGAACGGGGCAGCCTCCATAGATGCGTACCAGATAATAGAAAGCGTATGCACGCAAGAACAGCGCCTGGCCTTTTACGCGCGTCTTTTCCGTTTCGTCCATGTCGGCAATGTCTTCCACTCTTTCCAGCACGATGTTGGCGTCATTGACTGCGATAAATGCATTTGTCCAGAGGTTGCTGAACGTATAGCTTATGTTGTTTATGTCGTTCCATGCGTTCGTATTGTCCAGCAGGGGCTGTTCCTTACGGTAGTTCGGCTCACCAAGGTCTGTAGCCACTTCCAGTCTGGCCACCACGTTGCGGGTGTTGCCCGCCATGTTTCTGAAAGCGCGGTATGTATTGTTCAGCGCGGAGTTGATGTCTGTATTTGAATGGTAAAAGTTATCGGGCGGTATGAATGTATACGGATTCTCATCCAGATCAGTACATCCGGTATATACCGCGGCGGCGATGGTCACAGCACCGAACGCCGCATATTTTTTTATTTGAGATACTATTGAGTTCATAATAAATCAGAGGTTAGAATTTAGCATTGATACCAAACATGATGATTTTTGCCCAGGGGTTGCTGATGTCACCGTTTTCCGGATTATATCCACGTGTGGTGGCGGCAGTGAAGAAGTTCTGGAAATTGACGTTGAATGTCAGTCTCTTCACGGTACCTATACCGAGCAATGAGGTAAAATCATAGCTTAACTGTATGTTTTTCAAGATAAAGTAGTGCCAGTCGGCGTTTGTACGTGTACTGAAATAGTTTATCGTACCGGCTTTCGGATATGTTCCGCCCGGATTGCTTTCGCTCCACCATTTGCCGTAGGCCTTTTTGGTGGGGATGTATGACTGTCCTGCAATCTGGTTGTCGGCATTGAACGCATAGTTTCCGTTGTTTGCGTATCCGATGGCCGATGCAAAGCCGTCTTCAGCGCCCACAGCCGATGCATAGTCGGTGGCCCCCTGTCCGTAGACGTTCAGTTTGAAGTCTTTGTATTTTACTCCTACGCTGAATCCGTAATAGTATTTCGGTTCGGTGGATCCCAGGCAGACAAAGTCATTTACATCAATGGAACCGCTGTTGTCCACATCCTCATACATTTCCGCGCCTAATGCGGCCCGTCCGTTTTCTCCGGGCACTTTTGCCAGGTATTCGTCAAGCTGTTCCTGAGTCCTGATGATTCCCAGCGATTTGCGCGCCCATACAGAGTTGACCGGATATTCCACTTGCAGGATGCGTGCTATACCCGTATTTCCCGGGTTACTGGCTACTCTCTTCACATCGTCATAGAGCGCGCGTATCTTGTTTGTATTGTAGGTTACGTTGAATGAGGCGTCAACCGTCCAGTCTTTGCTTTTGTAGATGTCTCCGCTAATGGTAAATTCCACGCCGTGGTTACCTACTTCGCCCACATTGCTCATTACGGTTTTGAATCCTGAAGAGCTCGGTATGGGAGTTTCGTAGAGCAAGTCGCGCGTGACGCGCTTATAGTAGTCGAAATTCAGGTGTAAACGGTTCCACAGGCTGATGTCAAATCCTAAATCGAGCTGTGTGGTGCGTTCCCATTTCAAGTCGGGGTTGCCTATCGTTTCTCCGTATCCGGGCAATAGAAGCGTTCCGTCAGAATAGCCGTTGCCGGTACTGGTAGACAGCTGCGGCAGTGACCTGTAGTTGCCTATTTCCTGATTGCCGGTTATACCCCAGCTTCCGCGGATTTTCAGGTTGGTGATCACTTTGCTGTCTTTCAGGAATTTTTCTTCCGATGCCCTCCAGGCCAGGCCTACTGACGGGAACAGGCCCCATTTGTTATTGGAGCCGAAACGTGACGAGCCGTCGTAGCGTGCGGTGGCGGTAAGCAGGTATTTGTCGTTATACGCGTAGTTTATGCGTCCGGTAAACGAAATCAGCTTGTTGCTGTAGATATCGCTTGTCCAGTCACTCAATTCCTTGCCGTCTATTTTCCATGCGCCCAACAGGTCATTGTCAAATGCGCCCGAAGTTACGTCAATGTCTTCATATTTATAGTCCTGATAGGAATATACACCGGTCATGGTGAGTCTGTGGACTCCCCACTGGTTTTTGTAAGTCACGATGTTATCCATCAGCTTGCTGCGGTTTTTGCTCCATGCGTTTGTTCCTGTTCCGCTTGTTGCCCCTTTTGATATGTTCGCGGCAGTCTGTGTTCCGGCATAGTAATATCTGCGTGTGTTTTTTGTGTCATATCCTATGCTCAGCTTATAGTTCAGATGTTCGTTGAAAGTCACTTCCGCATAGAAATTTCCCACGAAGCGCTGACGTTTGTAGCGGTCTGTTATGGCAGCGATGTCGGCTACAGGGTTAAAGATGCATCCCGAACCGGAGACGATGTTCCATGAGCCGTCTTCGTTTTTTACCGGCTGATTAGGGTAGCCTCCGCGCGAGACATCACCTACGGCATTGTCAAAGACGTTTTGGATTGAACTGGTGAACTGGATGCTTGATCCCACTGTCAGCCAGCTGTTGAATTTGTGTGTGAGGTTGCTGTGTACCGAATATTTTTCGTATCCCTGGTTTTCAATCAGTCCGTCTTGGTCATAGTATCCGGCCGAAATCATATAGCCTGTGTTGTTTACTCCGCCGTCAAAGACTACGTTGTAGTCTTGCGCAAGGGCCGTAGACTGTATGATTTCCTTTTGCCAGTTGGTCCATTTGCCGTTGGCCGGCGCTTCCTGTCCGGAATAGTCCAGAAAGTCTTGTCCGGTAATCAGGTTCATCAGCCGGTCGCGTATCTGCACACCGGTCGAGAGGTTGACAGAGCAGTTCTTTGTCCCTTTTGCCCCTTGCCTGGTTGTGATCATGATCACGCCGTTTGCGCCGCGTGAGCCGTAGATGGCTGTTGAAGAGGCGTCTTTCAGAATTTCCATCGATTCGATGTCGGCAGGGTTGATGTCGTTCAGGTCACCGTCCATCAAAGGGAATCCGTCTACTACATACAGGGGATCGCTGCTGGAATTGATAGAGCCGGTACCGCGAATGCGGATGGTAGGGGTTGTGCCCGGTTTGTTGTTGGTGAATACGGCCACGCCCGATGATTTTCCCTGCAGGGCTGTCAGGGGGCTGGATGCGACGGCCGATGTGATAGCGTCGGTTTTCAGTTGGGTGGCCGAACCGGTGAGGTCGCTTTTCTTCATCGTACCGTACCCTACCACAATCACCTCATCGAGTATCTCGTTATCTTCCTGTAGTACAATTTGAAGTGGCTGGGGGGGGTAGAAGAGACTTTCACACTCCGTGTGACATATCCGATGTATGAAACCACCAAAGTGGAATTGGCCGGCGCGTCCAGATTGAAGCTCCCGTCAAAGCCGGTGATTGTTCCGATACTTGTACCCTTAACCACGACACTGGCGCCGATAATCGGATCACCGGCCGTGTCTTTGACATTTCCCGTAATTTTTTGCTGAGCATAGGCGAACACGGACATTCCCGCCACTATGCAAAGCATGAGCAGTTTTTGAATACATGACGTATTCAAAACAGAAAGGCTTTTTTGCATGCTGATTATCAGATTAAAAGTTAAACATAAGAACTGTGTTTTCGCAAAAATAAAAAATTAAATTTAAAAAGGATATAACGGCATCCTGTTTTTGCATGTTAAAAAGTGTTGCTTTTCTGAATCAGCCAGATTTTTATAGAAACTGACCGTATGAGCCAGCTGTTGTCTTTATATGAAATTTTTCATGCAGGAGAGGGGAGGAGGGGTGGAAACAACAATCCTACTGACGTGGCATGATGCCTTGCCGCCGGCCTTTCAATCCCGGCCATGTTCATGACGCGTCGCGACATTGCCTGCAAGCCTTTTTCCTGCCGTGCTTTTCTGATTCGGGCAGGATCCTCCATTGTGTCCTTATTGGGAAAAGTGCAGGCGGCGATTGTTAATTTTTCATGTCTCATCTGTTTTTTCCCGGAATTTTTTATGATCGTTCAATAAAAACGCTTACTTTTGCATCGCAATCCGGTTTATCGCTGCGGCTGTGGAATTCAGTTTCTATACGGAAGTATCTTTAGACGCGCGTTGCACTTTTTTGTACGAAAATGATTGACTTGCAGGCGGTCTTTATTTTTAGCTTGCAGGGAGATGTTTTTGTATTTGCAGGTGCAGCCGGGAAGTGCTTTTTCAGGTCACGGACTGACAAAAAGGCCGGCTGGCGGGGTCTTTATTTTCCCCCCCCCCTCTGAAGTTGTCTCGTCACCCTCTGATGATTATTTATTAAGGAAAACAAAACAGATTACCCTCAATGAAAGCCGACGGACGTTCGTATCCCGAATGGATGCCTGTGCGTACCTTTTATAACAAGGAACTGCTGCTTGCCGGTTTTCTTTCGGATGAGCATATCGAGCATTTCATTCCGATGGCTTACGAGCTATGCGACGCCGGGACCGACGGAGTGGAATGCCGCCGCTGCCTGGTGCCCGCCATTCACAATCTGGTATTTATTCATCATCCCTATGACCGTCAGTGGTGCATTGACTTCCAGCAGCGTTCTCCGGTGGCATTCCATTACTTGAAGAACGATCGCGAAGGCACGGCATTCAGTGTGGTTCCCCACCGTGAGATGGAGATCTTCATGCGTGCCTGCGACCCTGCCATTGAGGGTACCCGGTTCATTGACCCCCGGCTGTTGCGTGAGAAGAAGCGCGTGCGGGTGCGTGTGGTGAGGCCCGGTATTCTTTTCGGAATAGAGGGTGACTTTGTCCGTTTCGGAGGCAGGCATTACATAGCCATCCGTGTAAGCGGGAGCGCGGCTCTGCTCAAGGTCAGCTATACATGGTGTAAGGAAGTATTGTGATTCTGATCCCCGGCGTGTCTGTATTTTTTCTGTCCGTCTTGTCCTGAACAGGAATTTACGGGGTTGCATGCCGTTATGTTGAAAACATTGAAAAATAAAAAAAACAAGTATTCATATAAAATCAAAATGAGAAAACCGATTATCAGCTTAATGCTACTGCTGTGGACGGCCGCGGGCGGAGGCGCCGCGTATGCCCAGTCACAGATGACGGACCAGCAGGTGCTGGAATACGTAAGGGAAGGACTAAAATCCGGCAAGGACCAGCGGACGCTGGCCAGCGAACTGGCGCGTCAGGGCGTCACCCGTGAACAGGCCGAACGCGTGAGAAGACTGTATGAGCAACAGACAAATACCGATTCGGACAATCTTACGGGTACCGAACGCGCCGAGAGCCGTCTGCGCGACCAGGTACAGGAGAGCGCTCCCGCGATGACCGATGCCGTCAATCCGGAGCCCGAAGAGCTTCAGAACGCGGTTCAGGTGTTCGGCCGCAACATCTTCAATACCCGCAACCTCACTTTCGAGCCGAGTGTGAACATAGCCACCCCTCCCAACTACCGTCTGGGTCCTGGCGATGAGGTTATCATCGACATCTGGGGCGCCAGTCAGAACATTATCCGGCAGACGATTTCTCCCGAGGGCACCATTACCCTTGACCAGCTTGGCCCCGTGTATCTGAGCGGCATGAGCGTAGAAGCGGCCCAGCGGTATCTCAGTGACGAGCTTTCGAAGATATATTCCGATCAGGGCAACCGTATACGCGTCACTTTGGGCAACAGCCGTACCATTCAGGTGAACGTGATGGGCGAGGTGACACAGCCCGGCACCTACGCGCTGTCGGCCTTTTCCACCGTGTTCCATGCGCTTTACCGCGCGGGCGGCGTGAGCGACATCGGCAGCCTCCGTAACGTGCAGCTTGTGCGCAACGGTAAGAAGACAGCCTCTGTGGATGTCTATCAGTTTATCATGAAAGGACAGATACAGGATGACATCCGTCTTCAGGAGGGCGATGTGGTTATCGTTCCGGCCTACGAGGCCCTGGTTCAGATAGACGGCAATGTGAAGCGTCCCATGCGCTACGAGCTGAAGAAAGACGAGAATCTGAACACCCTTATCCGCTATGCCGGAGGTTTCAGCAGTGACGCCTATACCAGAACCCTTCGCGTGGTCCGTCAGAACGGTGAGGAATACCAGGTAAAGACGGTTGAGAGTACCGACTTCAGCGTGTTCCGGCTTCAAAACGGCGATGTGGTTACGGCCGACGCCATACTTGACCGCTTCTCGAACAAGCTTGAGATTCGCGGCGCGGTGAACCGTCCGGGTATCTACGAGCTAAGCAGCCGCTTGAACACGATAGGGAAACTGGTCGAAAAGGCCGACGGCCTTCTTGAGGAGGCTTTTACGGGCCGTGCGGTGCTTTACCGCGAACGTCCGAACAAGACGCGCGAGGTGAAGCAGATTGACATCCAGTCTCTTCTGTCGGGCTATATTCCCGATATTCCCCTTCAGAAGAACGATGTTCTCTACATACCGAGCATTCATGACCTTGAGGATCTGGGTGATGTGGGAATCTTTGGAGAGGTGGCGTTGCCGGGCACCTATCCTTATGCCGACAACATGAGCCTGGAAGACCTTGTAATCGCTGCGGGCGGTCTGAAGGAAGCCGCCTCGGTGGTACGCGTAGACGTGTCGCGCCGTATCAAGGAGCCGAAAGGCACCGTTACGGGCCGTGAGACGGGCAAGATGTTCAGCTTTGGCCTGAAAGACGGCTTTGTGGTTGACGGCGATCCCGGTTTCGTGCTCCAGCCTTATGACCAGGTATTCGTGCGCCGCAGCCCGGTTTATCAGGCACAGCAGAACGTAAGCATCACGGGTGAGGTCCTATACGGAGGCATCTATTCCCTTACCCGGAAGAGCGAGCGCATCAGTGAGTTGTTAGGCAAGGCAGGAGGCACTACTGAATTCGCCTATGTGAAGGGCAGCAAGCTCATCCGCCGTGCCAGCGCGGAAGAAAGGGCGCGTATGGCAAACGTCATCGAGATGATGCGCAAGGAGCTGGGCGAGAGTGCCGTTGACTCGATGGGTCTGAGGGTTGAAGATACCTATACGGTAGGCATCGACCTTGAGGCAGCCTTGAAAAATCCCGGCGGCGCGGCCGATATCGTACTTCGCGAGGGCGACCGGATTGTAGTCCCCGAATACGATAACACTATAAAGATCAGCGGCGCCGTAATGAGGGACAATACGGTGACCTATATGCCCGGCGAGAATGTGAAGTATTACCTGAGTCAGGCCGGAGGATACAGTCAGAACGCAAAGAAAAGCAAAAAGTTCATTGTCTACATGAACGGACAGATAGCGGAGGTGAAAGGCAGCGGCAAGGACCAGATAGAGCCCGGCTGCGAGATCATCGTGCCGAACAAGCAGCGGCGTCATTCCGCTTCTCTCGGCAACATACTCGGCTATGCCACCTCGTTCGCCTCATTGGGCACAATGGCCGCCAGCATCGCCAACCTTGTGAAATAACCCCTATAATTCCCGTATGCAGATTATGGAAGAAAACAAACATTACAATAATGACAATGTCTCTCCCCTGAGAGAAGGGGATAACAGCGAACAGGAAATTGACCTGACGGACATCCTGCGCCGCATCATTTCCATCCGCAAAAGCCTTTACAAGGCAGCCGTCATCGGTCTGACAGCCGGTATCGTCATTGCTCTGAGCATTCCCAGAGAGTATACGGTAACGGTCACCCTCTCTCCCGAGATGGGGAGCGATTCCAAGAATGGCGGTCTTTCCAGTCTGGCATCGACCTTTCTGGGTACCAGTGCCATGAACAGTGCCCCCGATGCGCTGAATGCGGCCCTTTCGAGTGAGATTGTATCATCCACGCCGTTCCTTCTGGAACTGTTCGGTACCCGTGTGCAGACCCTTGACGGTGAGACGGATACTACTTTAGCGGCCTATCTGGACGAGCAGCGGTCTCCGTGGTGGAGTGCGGTATTTAGCCTTCCCGGCAAGGCGGTAAGAGGCATTGAGAGCCTGTTTGCCGAAGATACGGATACCCTTGCGGGATTGAACCCTTTTCATCTTACCGAGGAAGAAAGCCTGAAAGTGGAATCTTTGCGTGATGCCGTCCTTGCCGATATTGACAAGAAGACGGGCATTACCACCCTGTCTGTCACCTTGCAGGACGCCAAGGTGACGGCTATGGCAGCCGACAGCGTGGTGACGAAGCTTCAGCAGTATATCATTGACTATCGCATCAAGAAGGCGAAGGAAGACTGCGCCTATCTGGAGCAGCTTTACAGGGAGCGCCAGCAGGAATACTATGAGGCCCAACAGCGTTATGCCCATTATGTGGATGCCAACAAGAGCCTGGTTCTTCAGAGCGTGCGTACGGAGCAGGAACGCTTGCAGAACGATATGAACCTTGCCTTTCAGGTATACAGCCAGGTGGCCCAGCAGTTGCAGGTGGCCCGCGCGAAGATACAGGAGGAGAAACCTGTCTTTGCTGTGGTGGAGCCGGCAACCGTGCCTTTGCAGCCATCCGGTACGAGCCGCAAGGTTATCGTAATCGGCATCGTCTTCCTTGCCGTATGCGGCACGTGCGCATGGAAACTGTTTGGGCGTCCTTACTGGGACAGGCTGAAGGAGCAAGTGAAGTGACGATGATTCTCCCTTTTGGAGATTTTTTCTCAGGCATTCCAGTATTGATGAACTTCCGCAGCTTGTCAATGTATTTAAAGAAAAATGTCTGTGCCGGGTATCCGGTATCACATGCTGCACATACAGTGACTTATGCCGGCTGGCTGACAGATAGACACTTCATCAAGCCTGAAGTAACCGGATGGCGCAGACGCGCGGCGTTCGGGGATGAAAGCATGTACTTGTCACGAATGGGAGGGCGTGTGAAATCTGATATCTGGCATACCGGACACCGGACGATGACACTTGACCTGTATATTTTTGCGGTGCCGTAGCGAATGCGGTTGTGTGTATGGGGGGGGAAAAAAAAAGAAAAAAAGAAAAAGCGTATTGGAAACAGAAATGTAAGACACGCTTTCAATTCAGATTCATGATATAACTTGAAAAGTTTTTACTTTTATCAAAATATGTATAGCAGCGAAAATCCGAGAGGCTTAACTTTCAGCGTCAGGCTGCGACTCTGTCTCACGGGAATTGTCGGGGCAGAGAGAATGTAGTATAAACATGTCATGCAACTTGTGTGAGGATATTTAGTATTTATGTATGAAAAAGAAAATTTCAGCAATTATTCCTGTTAAGGCTAATAGTTCTCGTCTTCCAGGAAAGAACATTTTACCTTTTGGTAAATCAAATCTTTTGCTTCATAAAATAGAGCAATTAAAGCAGGTTGAGGATTTATATGAGATTATAGTCTCATCGGATTCCGATACTATGTTGGGAATGGCAGAAAAAGCCGGAGTGAAAGCAATTAAACGTCCGGAACAATATGCAAATGAGTCCGTGCCTTTTGGCTGTTTTTTGGATTATGTATGCGATATTTGCGGGGGAGATCATATTATGTGGGCGTGTGCTACTTCTCCTTTGGTAGAACCTCCGCTTTATCGTAAGGCTATTAAAATCTACTTTGAAAAACTGGAAGAAGGATATGATTCTCTTATAACCTGTCTGCCATATCAACATTTTTTAATGGATGAGAATGGGCCTATTAATTTTGAGATAGGCTTGAAGCATACAAATTCGGAAAAACTGCCTATAATATATCATTTTACTAATGGAGTGAATTTAGCACCGAAGGAAAAAGTCCGTGAGTGGCATTACAATTGGGGGCCTAAAGCATTCAAGCTTTTGGTGAATAAACGAGAAGCCGTGGATATAGATGATATTTATGATCTGGCCCAAGCAAAAGCCATGTTGGATTTGACTACTCTTGAAAACGAATTAGAGGATTGGCGAAAAGAGCATCTAAA
This sequence comes from uncultured Bacteroides sp., assembly GCA_964444735.1. Classification (GTDB taxonomy): domain Bacteria; phylum Bacteroidota; class Bacteroidia; order Bacteroidales; family Bacteroidaceae; genus Phocaeicola_A. The sequence goes on from CAYUIJ010000025.1 coordinate 20,471, forward strand.
ACAGGAAGGATAAAGGAAATTTCTGTCTTCTGTCAGATCGCTTATAGTTTTTTTACATTAAAAATACAGATTGATGAACAGCAGCGTTAAACTTTTAGATTGTACCCTTAGGGATGGAGGATATATTAACAACTGGGATTTCGGATTTCAGGTAATATGCAATGTTATAAAAAAAATGGTGGAAGCAGAGATTGATTATGTTGAGATTGGATTTCTTAGAAACTGTGAATATTCGAAAGATAAAACTCTTTATAATAATATAAATCAGTTGAAATCCGTTTTACCCCCCCCCTCCAGAAAAACAGGCAAGACAAAGTTTGTTGTCATGGCTCTACACAACCTATATGATATCAATAAATTAGAAGAAAATGACGGAACCATTGCCGCCATTCGAGTAACTTTCCATAATTATGATATAGATGAAGGATTGGAATTTATATCAAAGGCAATGGTAAAGGGATATAAAGTTTTTTGTAATCCCATTAATATAATGGGATACAGTGATGCGGAATTATTGATTCTTCTGGAAAAAATAAACAAGGTTCATCCGTATGCATTTTCTATTGTAGATACATTTGGTTCAATGATGGAAAATGACTTGCTCCGCATTTACTCTCTTGTAGAGCACAATTTGGATAAAGCGATAAAGATAGGGTTGCATTTACATGAAAATTTAGGATTATCATATTCATTGGCACAACGCTTTATTGGGATGAAGGCATCAGGGAGAGAATGTGTAATCGATGGGTCATTATGTGGAATGGGACGGGTGCCGGGTAATCTTAATATAGAACTTATGATGGATTATATGAATCGTTTTCAAGGAGGATATTATAATCTAAATCCTGTATATGATGCTATCAATGATTACATAGAGGACTTGAAGTCTATTGAAGCATGGGGATATTCTACAGCTTATGCATTGTCTGCGAAATATAATCTGCATCGTAATTATAGCGAGTATCTATTGAGCAAAGGAAAGTTAAGGGCAAAGGATATCAATTTTATACTGGCCAGTATAGCTGAAAGCAAGAAAGCCGCTTATGATAAAGACTATATTGAGCAGCTTTATCAAAAGTATCAAAATATATCCGTTGATGATTTGGAAAGTAAAAATGCCATAAAAAGAGAGATTACAGGAAAGAAGATATTGGTTTTGGGGCCAGGCTTTTCTCTTATAACTCAAAAATCTGTTATTTGCCAGTATATAGAGGAAAATCACCCTTTCATTATATCTGTAAATTTTGTGAAGAACGATTTCTGTGCTGATTTAGCTTTTTTTACGAGCCGACGCAGATATGATCAGTATAAAGATGAGATTTCGAATCTGTTAGTGATATCGTCAAATCTGACCAATGACGCTGTCAATCCTTTCGCTATAGTTGATTATTATAATTTAGCATGTGACGAGTCCGGCTTATATGATAATTCTATGATAATGTTGCTGAGATTATTGGCATTTATTGGAGTCAAAGATGTTACGGTAGCGGGTTTCGACGGCTTTGATAAATCTAAGCCTAATTATGCTTTTGAGAAGCATTATAGCAAGCATACAGAAGACGAAAATAATACTATTTCTAATTATATAGAGAAGCTTTCATCAAAGATGGAGATTAATTTTCTCACAAAAACAAAGTATAAAAGATGAAAAATTTAGAATCCATAAGATTGATTGTACTTGATGTTGACGGTACAATGACGGATGGCGGCATTTATATTGACAGTAACGGCATTGAACATAAGAAATTTAATATTAAAGACGGTGCCGGTATTATTCTTGCAGAATCTATAGGAATAGAATTTATGATTTTAACAGGCCGTAAGAGTGCTTGTGTTGAACAACGGGCAAAAGAACTTAATATAAAATATGTCTGTCAGGGTATTCATTGCAAAGTTGATTATTTGAAAGATTTCGCCCGGAATAAAGGTCTTTTAGCTGATCACATTGCATATATTGGAGATGATCTAAATGATTTGCCTGCCATGCGTTTTGTAGGAGTGGCAGCATGTCCGCTGGATGCTGCGGACGAAGTCAAGGCACTTTGTGATTATGTGCTTCCTGTCAACGGTGGAGAAGGTGTTGTTCGCGCATTTGTCAATTTATTGCTCAAATCAACGGATAAGTTTGAGGAGGCGCAATCAAATCTTTTTCCTATTAGGGATTAATAATGGATCAACGGTATACCAGATTCTGTAATAATACAATATTAATCGTTATTGGCAATATTGGTTCTAAGCTCATGTCTTTCATTATGCTTCCATTTTATACAAGATGGATGTCTGTTGAAGGGTATGGGACTGTAGACATTATTAATGTATATGTATCTTTTCTAATTGGAGTTGTGACATGTGCCATAACGGAATCAGTGTTTATATTTCCCAAGGGGCAGTCTGTTGAAAAACAAAAGGGATATTTAAATTCCGGACTTTTGTTTATGATTATATCTTTTATAGTCACATTGTGTATTTTCATGATAGTGGAATTTATATGTGACTGTAAGGGTGTTCATAATTCCTTTCTTGATAACATATGGTTGATATATAGTATATTGACAACTTCTGCATTGCAACAGTTAGTGCAGCAATTTACCAGAAGTATAGATAAGATAAAGGTTTACAGCATAGCAGGGGTTGTCTTAACAGGACTTTCGATAGGCTTTTCTTTTATTTTTATTCCTAAATGGGGCGTTGGCGGATATGTTGCCGCAATGTCGTTAGCCAATGTTGCAACCGCGATATATTCTTTGACAGCTTCAAATTCATATACATATCTCGGATTCCGATATGCAAATATAATGTCATGTCGGGAAATGCTGGGTTATTCTCTGCCATTGGTTCCCAATTATGTCATGTGGTGGCTTGTAAGTGCATTGAACCGTCCTGTAATGGAAATTTATTTGGGAATGGAAGCTATCGGTTTGTTTGCTGTAGCGAATAAATTCCCTTCTGTTTTTTCCAGTATATTTGGCATGTTTGCAGTCTCATGGCAAATATCGGTGATGGAAGAATATGGAAAAGAGGGCTATAGCCGGTTTTTTAACAGGATGTTTAGAATTGTTATTTTATTAATGATTTTGGCCAGTTGTTTTATTTCTGTCTTAAGTCCACTGATAATCGATGTCTTTGCAAATGATAATTATTATGAAAGCTGGAAATACGTACCGGTTCTGTCTTTTTCTTCTGTTTTTATGGCTATATCGGGTATGGCTGGAAGTAATTTTTCTGCAACTAAGGAAAGCAAGTATTTCTTTTATTCAAGTGTATGGGGAGCACTGGCGGCGGTTATTGCCAATGTCATATTCATTCCTCAAATAGGTACAATGGGGGCTTGCTTGTCTGTTGTATTGTCTTTTTGGGTAATGTCATTAAGCCGCTGCTATTATTGTTGGAGACATGTCAGGATTAACAATATTCTGAGACTTGTGTTTAGCCTTGCGGGCAATGTCATGATTATAGCGTTGACTCTGTCTTCTTTGCCTATACCCTTTAAGATAGCAGGGTATTGTTTATCTTTTATCTTTATAATGTATGTTAATGGAGATGTTTTAAAGCAGGTTTTTAATGTAATTAAAAATAAAATATGAAATCTGTAGTAAGGAAGATTGTGTATTGTGTGAACAAATTTGTTGGATTTTGCTTTTTTCTACTATTGGTACTTGTTAAAGGAAAACATAAGCATGTACTACGATGTTCAAGATATAAAAAGAATAGAATAGCGATAATAGCGACTGGGCCGTCTCTTAAGGAAGACAAGCGTTTTATTTTAGATGAAGATTACAAAAGGCAAACAGACTTTCTGATGCTTAACTTTTCGGCTTTTGATCCTTTGTTCTTTAAATTGCGTCCACGGCATTATTGTCTTGCTGATCCTATGTATTTCCATAGTTCATGGAGGGATGAGGAGGTCTTTCGTTTTTTTAATATATTGAATACTCAGGTAGAGTGGGCTATGACCATATATGTTCCTGCTCAGAATTTGGAACAGTTTATAAAATTTTCCCGTTTAGATAATCCTGACATCAAGGTTTTAGGTGTAAATACTATCACATATAATGGATTTGAAAGATTCAGGAATTTTTTTTATCGCATAGGCTTATCTTCACCAATTCCCCAAACCGTTACGAATTTCGCTATATTTGTTGGAATTAACGCGGGATATCAGAATATGGATTTGTTTGGCGTTGATCATACTTTCCTTTCTGCTTTGAGGGTTAATGAAAAGAATCAGCTTTGTCAGATGTTTTCTCATAGTTATGATGAAGGAGAAGTAGAATATAAAGTGCTTACACGCACGGATAATAATGAAGTCTGGAAAGTGGGCGAGTATGTAATAGCCTGTGGCAAAATGTTTCTAAGCCATGATTTGTTAGAAAGTTATGCCAGGAGCATGGGCTGCCATATTATAAATAATACAAAATGCTCAATGATTGATAGTTATGAACGAAAAAAATAGATTTTTCATATTGTTGAGACATATGTGATCTTTGTTTTTATATTATGATTAAAAGATTAGTTGGCTATATAATCATAAAAATCAGATATTGGAATAGACTGAGATGTCCAATTTCGGCTAGGATTGGAGTGAAATCTCATTTTGAAGGATCCAACCGTATTTATGGGAGAAGTTTTTTTTCAGGGAGCATGGGATATGGATCGTATATAGGGGATGCTTCTTATATAGAAGGAAAGGTGGGACGCTTTACTTCTATTGCTAACGAAGTCAGGTGTAACCCCGGTTGCCATCCTTATACTTATCCTTTTGCCACTACATCTCCAATGTTTTTTTCAACATTAAAACAAAATGGCCATTCTTTTTCAAGGAAGCAGTTGTATGAAGAATTGAGATATGTTGACGGGACTGATGATGCGGTTCATATAGGCAGTGATTGTTGGATAGGAGAGAGAGTTTTTTTTGTAGGCGGTGTAACTGTAAATGACGGGGCTGTGGTATTGGCAGGAGCAGTTGTAACAAAGGATGTTCCATCTTATGCTGTTGTTGGCGGAGTTCCGGCACGGATTCTGCGTTATCGTTATGATAAAGAGACGATAAAATTTTTGCTCAGAATAAAATGGTGGAATAACTCTGTTGACTGGTTTAAGCAGAATTGGGAAATGCTTTCTGATATTGATAAACTTAAAGATTACTATAAAAATACAAGAAAATAGCAATGTCACCATTAATGTTTATATACAAAGTCTCTCGCAAGTTATGGCACATATTACTGCATGATCCTTTTTGTCACGTTGCTACGTTTGTCATTATGCGCGGCAATGGTGTCCGGCATGGAAGTTTTTACACGAATGGGATTCCCGTCATACAAGTAGACAGGAAGAAAAGCAAAATAATTATTGGCGATAATCTGCGGATGAACAACGGTCAGGCTGGCAACTGCATAGGTTTTTCAGCTTGTTGTTCCTTAATGGCTTTGAAGGGCGGCCGTATATGTATAGGGAATAATGTGGGTATGAGTCAAACTGCCATTTGTGCAATAGAAACCGATATAACAATCGGCAATCATACTCTGTTGGGAGGGGGAGTAAAGATATATTCTTCTGACTTTCATTCATTGAACTATTTTGACCGCCGTTTTGAAGCGACGGATCAAGATAACCATAAATGCTTACCGGTGACAATAGGTGATGACTGCTTTATCGGCGCAGGTACAATAATCCTGAAAGGGATAACCATTGGTGATCGTGCAATTATCGGTGCCGGCAGCGTGGTAACAAAATCAATACCTGCGGACTGCATAGCAGGAGGTAATCCGTGCAGGGTGATAAAGGGTTTAGAATGACAGGATCCATCCATTCACTCTGAAGATAAAGATTTCATAATTGAGAGACAATGGCTATATTGGAAAAAATACTCTCTGTCCCTAAAAGTCTTTATGTAAGCATGCGTTTGTGTCCTTTACGGGAGGTGTGGCGCTTTCCCGTACTTGTGAGATACAATACCAGAATCTTGTCACTAAAGGGTTCTGTGAAATTCATGGGGGGGGGGAAGAGAAAGCATCTTAAAATAGGATATGGGAATGTCGGCATAATCG
>CAYUIJ010000026.1:0-25847 GCA_964444735.1 uncultured Bacteroides sp.
ATGCGTGATTTGCCGTGTCTTCGATCTCATAAAAAAGGAATATATCACCATGAAGCGGACGGCACTATCGGGCTTGACGAGGGATTCTTCACCACGGGAATTTCCGAAGAGGAGAAAGACAACATTGATTAATCATATAAAAAAACAATAAGCTTGTTTTTCACGCTCTACTTTTGCTTATATTTGCCACAACAAATTTTAATCAAATACCATTATTTATTATGATAACTTTCCCTAATGCCAAAATAAATTTGGGACTAAATATTGTAGAAAAACGTCCAGACGGATACCATAATTTGGAAACCATATTCTATCCTATTCATCTGGAAGATGCACTGGAAGTAGTCCCTCTTAAAGATTCACCACAAGAATATGATTTGAAAACAAGCGGTATTCCTATCAAAGGTGATGCGGAAGACAATATGGCAATAAAAGCCTACCGCCTGCTTAAACAGGATTTTGCGCTACCCCCCTTACATATATATGTGTATAAACATATCCCTATGGAAGCCGGATTAGGTGGAGGCTCGTCAGATGCCGCATTCATGATAAAACTACTCAATAAGAAATTTTCATTAGGTATGGATAATGTACAAATGGAAAATTATGCATCCCGCTTAGGATCTGATTGTGCATTTTTCATCCAAAACCGTCCTGTATTTGCAACTGGAATAGGAAATATCATGACTCCCGCCGATTTGTCACTAAAAGGTATGTATATCGTATTAGTGAAACCCGATATTTCTATATCAACAAAAAAAGCCTATTCTAAAATTATTCCCCAAAGGCCTTCCCAATCCTTGCAGGAATTGATCAAACATCCCATTGAAGAATGGAAAAATTTAATTGTTAATGACTTTGAAAAAAGCGTATTCGTTGCCCATCCGGGAATTGCAGCCATAAAAGACAAATTGTATGGCATGGGAGCAGTATATGCGTCAATGTCCGGATCCGGTTCGGCAGTATACGGAATATTCAAAGAATCAGTTCCGTATGTTGACGGACATTTTGGAGAATGTTTTTGCTGTATTCGTGAATTAGAATAAAGAAAGGATGTGTGTTTTTAAAGCACCCGTCCTTTCTTCATTTATTGAATGCCATTCTCACGGAGACTCAACTGCCAATTCCATGCAGAACGAAGAGTATCTTCAACGCCCGTCTCAGCTTTCCATCCAAGGACTTTATTTGCTTTCTCCGGATTAGCCCATACTTGCTCTATATCGCCGGCGCGACGTGGAGCTATCTGATAATTCAATTTGACGCCTGTTGCCGTTTCAAATGCATGAATCAATTCGAGTACGGATAACCCTTTCCCTGTTCCAATATTAAACACTTCCACCTTTTCGTCTTGCCTGTCTTCAAGCATACGTGCTATGGCATACACATGTGCTTTAGCCAAATCGACCACGTTGATATAATCACGAATACATGAGCCGTCCGGCGTATTGTAATCATCTCCAAATACATTTAATTTCTCACGAATTCCAATTGCTGTTTGCGTAAGGAACGGAATCAGATTCATGGGCACTCCATTTGGAAGTTCACCGATCAAAGCGCTAGGATGTGCACCTATAGGGTTAAAATAACGTAACAATATAGAACGAATAGGAGAACCTGACTTCACCGTATCCTGAATTATCTCTTCATTAATCTGTTTGGTATTTCCATAAGGAGATTCCGCCTTTTTTACCGGTGCTTCTTCCGTCACCGGCAAGATATCCGGCTGACCATATACTGTACAAGAAGAAGAGAATACTATACCCATTACATTGTATTCGGGCATCAATTCCAATAGATTGATTAAAGAAACTATATTATTGCGATAATATAACAAAGGTTTCTGAACAGATTCTCCTACAGCTTTGCTCGCTGCAAAATGTATGACGGCACAAATTTTCTCATGCTTGCAAAAAACATTTCCTAAAGACACCAAATCAAGACAGTCTACTTGTTCAAAGGCAGGACGAATACCTGTAATCTTTTGAATATTATCCACTACATCCGCACGTGAATTTGAAAGATTGTCTACAATCACAACTTCATAACCATTATTCTGAAGTTCTACAACTGTGTGCGAACCTATATATCCGGTTCCTCCGGTTACCAAAATCTTACCTTTCATATAACATCATTTTCAATTAAATGCCAGTTTATTTAAAAAAGTTCAGCCAATCAAAATCAAGGTCAAATCCCCACATCACAGAAGCTCACGTCTGTTCATCAATTGACAGCCTTTATTACACCAAACAGTTTATCTATCAACGGTTTGTATTTCAACACGGCATATACCGACGACTTCCATAGATTCAAGATATTTCAACCTACATAACGATTGCCCGGTTGCAACCAAAATTACAAGCGTAATTATCCTCAATTCTCTATTTATTTACTTACAAAGTAAAAAAATCATCTGTGAGAGCAATCTATTTTTTTGATAAAAATCAACCGTATAAATCAATCAGTATGACTAAATACAAAAAGCCTCAAAAGTGTCTCACTATTTAATTCAAGCCCAATAAGGCGGCCAAACCTTTATCTACTCCAGAAAATCCCATAAACGCCATAGCCAATAATCCGGCTGTAACCAATGCTATTGACATTCCACGCATTCCTTTTGGTATATTTACATAACCCAGCTGCTCCCGGATACCTGCAAAAACGATCAAGGCCAAAGCGAAGCCCAAAGCCGTTGAGAATGCATAGACAACTCCCGTAAGCAAATCATATTCTTTCTGAATTACCAATATGGCAACACCTAAAATACAACAGTTTGTCGTAATTAAAGGAAGAAATACACCTAACGCCTGATAAAGAGCAGGTGAAACTTTCTTCAAAATAATTTCGACCATCTGAACCAATGCCGCAATTACCAAGATAAAAGCAATAGTTTGCAAATAAGCTATTCCAAACTTCTCAAGCACATATTTCTGAATCAGATAAGTCACAATAGTGGCAATGGTCAATACAAAAGCCACGGCAGCCCCCATACCACACGCGGTTTCTATTTTCTTGGAAACTCCAAGGAAAGGACAAATACCTAAAAATTGTGACAACACAATATTGTTCACAAAAATGGCAGTTATAAATATCAATATATATTCCATAACAGAGTTTTTAGAGAGTTCACTTATGCTTTCTTCAGTTTATTTACAATTGATATCAGATATCCCAATGCAATAAACGCTCCTGGCGCAAGAACAAAAACAAGCATTCCATAATCTTCAGGCATAATTGTCACATTAAAAATCTTGCCAGTACCTAAAAATTCGCGTACAGCTCCCAATATGGTTAATGCAACAGTAAAGCCCGATCCCATTCCCAATCCATCAAAGAATGAAAGCACAGGCCCATTCTTTGCGGCAAAAGCTTCCGCACGACCCAACAATATACAATTCACTACAATCAGAGGGATGAATAATCCCAGTGTCGCATACAAAGCCGGTACATATGCCTGCATTATCATTTGCAACAAGGTTACAAATGAAGCTATCACTACTATAAATGAAGGGATACGTACCATATCAGGAATAAGATTCTTTATCAGTGATATTACCACATTTGAACAAATAAGCACAAACATAGTCGCCAATCCCATACCCATACCATTGATTGCCGATGAGGTTGTGCCCAAGGTCGGGCACATACCTAACAGAAGAACGAATGTCGGGTTCTCCTTGACAATGCCGTTCATCAAAACTTTAAAATTATTCATACCAGACTCTTTCCTTAATTTTGTTCTACATGAGATGTTGCTCCTGTCGCCGCATCCGTTGCTTTCATGCCATTCTGTTTGGCATAAGCAGCATAAGCCTTGCTGACAGCTTTCAAAAATGCACGTGAAGTAATCGTTGAAGCCGTTATCGCATCAATGTCACCTCCGTCTTTGCTAACTGTCAAAGGCTTATCAGCCGGACATACTCCGGTTATATCTCCCTTACCTCCTTTTTTAAACCAATCAGCGGCTTTTGAGCCCAATCCGGGTGTCTCAGAATGGCTTAATAAAGAGTAATCAATGATTTTGCCGTCAGCATCAAAACCAACCAGAACTGTCAAAGTTCCACCAAAGCCGTTTTCCGAAGCCTCAACAGCTGCTCCAATGAATTCACCGCCTTTAGTGGCTTTATAGATTTTATAGTTCACTCCATCCACTTCAATAGTTTTCGGATTAGTTGCCGGTTCATTATCAAATCCGGGTACAACAACCGCAATTGCATCTCTCAAAGCCTTGGCATTTGCCTCTGCTATCGGTTGAGCAGTCAGTTTGTTTACCCATCCTAACAATCCGCCGGCTATAACGGTTACCGCAGTCAACACGATAACCATATTCTTAAATGAAGATTCAAGCTTTTTCATTATTCCTTAACCTCCCCGAATCTTTTAGGTTTACAATAATTATTAATTAAAGGAGTAAATGCATTCATAATTAATATAGCAAATGACATGCCTTCCGGATAGGCTCCAAACAACCGGATAACTACTGTGAGGAAGCCTATTGCTATGCCATAAATCAACATACCCTTATGAGTCATTGGAGAAGTAACATAGTCAGTAGCCATAAAAATTGCTCCCAGCATTAATCCTCCTGTCAGCAAATGAGTCAAAGGGGCCGCATACATCTCCGGATTTACCATATGCATGATACCTGAAAAAACAAAGACTGTTGCCAAGATAGATACAGGAATATGCCATGTTATTATCTTTTTCCATAACATGTAAAACAAACCTATCAATAAAGCAAAAGCACTTACCTCACCCAATGATCCGCCATTTGCTCCGATAAACAGATCAAATGCTGAAGGCAATTGCCCCAATGCAGAAGTATCACCATGCACAGCCATCTTCATCAAAGCTAACGGTGTTGCGCCAGTCTCTGCATCTACATAACTTGCAAGCTGTCCGATTTTAGGCCATGAAGTCATTTGTACAGGGAATGAAATCAACAAGAACACACGACCCACCAATGCAGGATTAAAAGGATTACATCCCAGCCCTCCAAAAGTCATCTTACCCACGCCTATGGCCGCCAATGCGCCGATTATTATAATCCATACAGGTAAATTAGACGGAACATTAAATGCAAGCAATACGCCCGTAATCATTGCAGATCCGTCAAGAACTGTCGTTTTTTTACGTTTCAGAATAAATTTTGTAATAGCCCATTCGAAAAACAAACACGCTACCACCGATGTCACTGTCACAACAGCCGCCCCCGCTCCAAAATAAATCAGAGATACAAGTAAGGCAGGAATCAAGGCTATCAATACGCCATACATATTCTTCTGCACACTGTCTCCGCTATGTACGTGCGGGGATAAAGATACAATCAACTTATTTGCCATAATTTCATCTCCTATTTTTTAGCATTGCGTGCACGAATGATTCCACCTACCGTGCCTTTGCCTATACGGATATAATCCAACATCGGGCGATGTGCAGGACAAGTAAACTGGCAAGACCCACATTCGATACATGACATGATATCTTCTTTTTCAACTCGTTCCCATTCCTTATAGGCAGACAATGTTGCCAGTAAGAATGGCTCCAGCCCCATAGGACAAGCACTCACACACTTGGCACAGCGAATACAGGATTGGGCTTCAGAACGTGCCGCTTCCTTGCCATTTATTAAAAGAACTCCCGAACTGCCCTTACAGACAGGTACCTCCGTATTAGCTAACGCTTTCCCCATCATAGGGCCACCGCCTATAACCTTACCGGTATCTTCCGGCATACCTCCGGCAGCTTCAATCAACTGACTCATTGGAGTACCCATACGAGTCAAGAAGTTCGACGGGTTCTTTAAAGATTTTCCCGTAACTGTCACTATACGCTCAAATAAAGGCTTATTCTTCATTACAGCCTCATATACGGCATAAGCTGTCCCTACATTCTGAACTACGGCACCTACATTAACAGGAATTGCGGGAGGAGCGGGAACCTGACGATGAATGACGGCGTCTATCAATTGCTTTTCACCTCCTTGAGGATATTTTACTTTCAAAGGTACGATTTCAATTCCGGGATATTTTCTCGCCTTTTCCATCATCAAACGAATAGCATCGGGTTTATTGTTCTCAATACCTACATAGCCTGTTGAAACTTTTGCAGCCTTCATCAATAATGACACGCCGACAAGCACCTCCTCTGTCTTTTCCAACATAAGACGATGATCGGCAGTCAAATACGGCTCACATTCCACACCGTTGATTATCACGCATTCAGCTTTGCATCCTGGAGGAGGACAGAGCTTAACGTGTGTCGGGAAACATGCACCTCCCATACCGACAATTCCAGCACCTTTGATTTTTGCAACAATCTCTTCCGAAGTCAATGAAGTCTCTTTAACCAATTCAACAGAACGGTCTATTGCTTCTTCCCAGTCATCACCTTCTACATCTATATAAATAGCGGGTTTACGATAACCGCTGGCATCCATCACAGAATCTATTTTATTAACAGTTCCTGAGACTGATGAAAATACAGGTGCTGACACAAATCCGCCGGATTCGGCAATCTTTGTTCCAACTTTTACCTTATCGCCTTTCTTAACTATAGCAACAGCCGGAGCACCGATATGTTGCGATAATGGAAAAACGGCTTGCTTTGGTAAAGCCAAAACTTCTATTGCTTTACAGGCAGACAATTTATTTTCTGCTGGATGAACTCCACCAATTCTAAATGTCTTCACGCTTTTATCCTTTTAATTTTATTATTCAATTATCTAATATCATGCTTTGGCAGTAAAAACAGTTTCCTTTGCTGTTTCAGCCACGGCATCGGTTTTTTGTTTCCGTGGTGGAAAATTTACCGCACGAATTGCCCCCAGAGGACATTCCTGTTCACACTTACGGCATAACCTGCATTTAGCAGGATCAATATATGCCAGATTATTTTCCAATGTGATAGCCTCAAACGAACATACTTTCACACATTTACCACAACCGATACAGCCTACAGAACAAGCTTTTCGTGCGACCGCACCCTTATCTTTATTCACACAAGATACATATATACGATGATTGTTCTTCCCCTTAGGACGAATTTCTATAATGTGACGTGGACACGATTTCACACAAGCGCCACAGGCAGTACATGCATTTTCATTTACTTCGGGCAAACCGGTTTCAGAATTCATGCGAATGGCATTAAACTGACATGCATCAGCACAATCCCCACATCCCAAACAACCAAAAGTACATCCTGTTTCACCACCATAAGTAGAATTCATGATAGCACAAGAATGCGTGCCATCATACAAAGTAACATGCGGACAGTGCTCACAACTACCATTACAACGGACTACAGCCACCTTAGGTTCCGTTGCGGTGGATTCCAACCCCAAGATTGCGGCTACACGCGCCATTACAGGCTGACCACCAACCGGACACAATTTTCCTTCCAGAGAACAGGCTTTTACACAAGCCTCTGCAAAGCCGGAACATCCTGGATAACCACATCCGCCACAATTGGCATGAGGCAATACCTCTGCAACCTTACCAATACGGGGGTCCTCATACACTGCAAACTTCTTTGAAGCCCCAAACAGGATCACAGCAGATATCAGCCCGATGACTCCTAATGAAATTACAGCAACTAAAATTAAGTTCATAATAAGTCAGTTATTTGAATATTTTATATTATTGTATTATTCTAAATACAAGAGTTCTCTTTATACGATTCCTTATAGCATACATAAACATGTAATATGGTATGAGCGACACGATGGCGACAAGTGCAGAAACAAGCTCATTACCCAAAGTCATTTTATAACATAATACAAGCACTGCTATCAAAATAAGAAAGGGAATTCCAAAAGCTAAACATACAGCCTGCATCTCCATCGAAGCAGTTCCATAAATTGTAACTTCCTGCCCTATTATAAGTGAAGCGGTATCTGCATCATAAATATCTATAAGCCTTTCTTTACTTTCAGAAGAATGACATAATGATTTTACAGAACAAGACAAACATGCTGAAGTTTGCATAATACGGACTTGCACATGCGCTCCATCAATGTGTTCCACAGTACCTTGATGTTTGATTATATTGGTCATTTTGTAAAATTCACTTTACAATTTGCATACAAATGTAATATAAAAATTTCAGTAGACATTTACTAAACTCATAAAAATTCATATTTTTACAGTCTGCCCATTATTGCCAAACAGCAAGTATGCAAGTGTTTGTAAAAATAAAAACACGAAATGATTTCATATTATCTGAAAAATCATCATGAAAAATCATCATGAATTAAGGATGTAATAATTAAAATTTATAAATTTGTCTCTGTAGCATTTCAATAAGAAAAAAACAACTAAATATAAAAACACATGAAATGAAAGAAGAAAAAAGAACGGGGTTGCCGGAAAATGCATTCAGGCCCCTAAAAAAAGGAGAAACTTATGAGCCGCTTATGTCGCCCGATAAAAACTATCCAGAAGTCAGTCTCTGGTCTGTTCTATGGGGAATAAGTATGGCAATCTTATTTTCCGCAGCAGCTGCCTATTTAGGATTAAAGGTAGGACAAGTGTTTGAGGCTGCTATTCCGATAGCGATTTTAGCTGTAGGAATTTCCGGTGCGGCAAAAAGAAAAAACGCACTAGGAGAAAATGTTATTATCCAATCAATAGGCGCATGCTCTGGGGTAATTGTTGCCGGAGCCATTTTTACATTGCCGGCATTGTATATATTACAGGCAAAATACCCCGAAATGACTGTCAACTTCATGCAAGTATTTATCAGTTCACTGCTTGGCGGAGTTTTAGGAATCTTGTTTTTAATTCCTTTCCGAAAATATTTCGTAAAAGATATGCATGGTAAATATCCTTTTCCGGAGGCAACAGCAACGACACAGGTATTAGTTTCCGGAGAAAAAGGTGGAAGCCAGGCAAAGCCTTTGCTTTTTGCCGGACTAATAGGAGGATTGTATGATTTTATTGTCGCCACATTCGGATGGTGGAATGAGAACTTCACCTCACGAGTTTGCGAATGGGGAGAATTTGTTGCTGAAAAGGCAAAGCTTGTATTTAAAATCAATACCGGAGCTGCCGTACTGGGACTTGGGTATATAATTGGATTAAAATATGCGGCTATCATCTGTTTTGGCTCACTCAGTGTATGGCTCATTATCATACCTGGAATTTCTTTAATTTGGGGAGACCAAGTATTAAACATGTGGGATCCGAATATTACAACGACCATATCAGAAATGAGTCCGGAACAGATATTTTCGTCTTATGCCAAAAGTATAGGTATCGGCGGTATTGCAATGGCCGGTATCATTGGAATCTTCAAATCATGGGGACTTATCAAAAGTGCTGTAGGATTGGCTGCTAAAGAAATGAGAGGAAAGAACATACGGGAAAATAAAGTTGAACGTACACAGAAAGACCTTTCAATGAAAATTATTGCTTTTGGATCTATCCTCACTTTAATTTTGGTTACTTTATTCTTCTACTTCGATGTAATGGATGGAAATTTGATACATACCATTATAGGAATTCTGGTGGTAACAATCATTGCATTCCTCTTTACAACTGTTGCCGCCAATGCAATTGCCATTGTAGGAACCAACCCTGTATCCGGTATGACCTTAATGACGCTTATACTTGCATCTGTCATCATGGTGGCTGTAGGACTTAAAGGTACCGGAGGTATGGCGGCGGCACTTGTAATGGGCGGCGTTGTCTGTACAGCTCTTTCAATGGCTGGCGGCTTTATCACAGACCTGAAAATTGGATATTGGCTGGGAACTACTCCTAAGAAACAGGAAAGCTGGAAATTCTTAGGTACCTTGGTATCTGCGGCAACAGTAGGTGGTGTTATCATGATATTAAATCATACTTACGGATTCACCAGTGATCAACTTGCCGCTCCACAGGCAAATGCCATGGCTGCCGTAATTGAGCCGTTAATGAGCGGCGTTGGTGCTCCATGGTTACTCTACGCTGTCGGATCTGTGCTTGCCCTTGTCCTTACATTATGTAAAGTTCCAGCTCTTGCGTTTGCTTTAGGTATGTTTATTCCATTAGAGCTTAATCTTCCTCTTGTTGTGGGAGGAGCTGTCAACTGGTATGTAACCAGCCGTAGCAAAGATGAGACTGTCAATGCTGTACACAGAGAGAAAGGTACTCTTATCGCTTCAGGATTTATCGCCGGAGGCGCATTGATGGGTGTAGTCAGTGCAGCCATGCGGTTTGGAGGCATCAGTCTTGTAAACAAAGAATGGTTAGAGAATCCTATGAGCGAGGTTCTTTCCATTATTATGTATGCACTGCTTATAACTTATATGATTAAAGCGTGCATGAAACTTAAAAATTAACTTATTATTAACATACAAACCCCGTTTCGTAGTGTAACAGGGCTTGCAGCCTTTAAATTATAACACAAATGAAAATACAACTTATATCATTGATCTCCCTATTTGCCATTTCTTTAAACGCACAAGTAGAAAGAAGACCTATTACGTTGCCTATATGGTCAGAAGGAGCACCCGAAACAAACGGATATACAAATGAAAGTCCTGAATCAGCCAAAGAAGGAGCTGCCAAAACAACCAAAGCAGAACTCCTTGTATACCCGGCACAAAAGCCCAACGGAATGGCCATTATATGTTGCCCGGGAGGAGGATATGCTCATCTGGCAATGGCGCATGAAGGTTACGATATGGCCGATTGGATGAATGCACAAGGTATTACTTTTGCTGTTCTCAAATACCGTATGCCCGACGGAGACAAAAACATTCCGCTTAGCGATGCAGAACAAGCTTTACGAACCATTAGACAACATGCAAAAGAATGGAATGTCAATACTCAGAAAATTGGGATCATGGGTTCATCCGCCGGCGGACATTTAGCGGCAACCACAGCGAATATGGCTACAGAGCGTCCGGCCTTTCAAATTCTTCTATACCCGGTTATCAGCATGGGAGATGATACCCACAAAGGCTCACGCGAACGTTTGCTCGGAAAAGAACCGTCAGAAAGCGATATCCGCACCTATTCCATGGAATTGCAAGTGAACAAAGAAACTCCTCAGGCGTTTATCGCCCTTTCAGGTGATGACCATACAGTTCCGCCATCAAACAGCCTGAAATATGCACAAGCGCTCATCCACGAAAAAATACCTGTAAGTATACATATTTATCCCGTTGGAGGACATGGATGGGGCTTCAGAGACAGTTTCCCATACAAAAAACAATGGACAGAAGAACTTGAAAAATGGCTCATAGAATTAAACAAATAACCCGTCGGCGGAATTAAATCAGCGCATATTCAGCTCTGCCGGTCTTCCCGATAATCCGGGTGAATAGTCCTTTCACGCCTTTCGCAAAGCCGCGTCCAATCATGGACCGGCCACGCGGACGTGGGAACATGGTACCTGTCCTTTTCCTCGTCTTGGCAAGGGGACGGAACATCGGTTCCCGGTCTTTCCGGCCTGATGTTTGCTGTCACGGCGTACTCAGGCACCGACATACTTTCACGCTCATAGTGCGGTCGAGGAAGCGGGCTTTCACGTCCGTCAGATAACTGATGCCGCGTATATCGGATCCTGCCACACCGGAAGAGCGGATGGTGCATCCTGCCTGCGGACAGCGTGCAATTTGTACCCGCAGCGGTACGTGCCTTGCGAAAGACGATATATGGAAGTCACTGACCGGATTTTTCCGCAGTCCGCCTGCGGATGCCGGGAACACCTGCAGGCACCGTGCACAAGCCGCGCATGCGGCAACTGGAACTTAACAGCCTGAGCACCGTTAATTTACTGAGCTAAAAGTCACCGGCATGCGCGGCTTTTCTCCCGTCACCTCATTGCCTTTTCTAATTTTGCCGACGGGTTATCCAATTATTATTTTTACCTCATATTTTTTTAAAGAACACCGCAAAACAAAAAACAGCCTATTCTATTACTATTGTGGTGATGACTGCCGACTCTGCGGAGGGGTTATCATATGTCCAAGCGTCACTATCGGCCATCAATGCGTTACTTCTGCCGGAAGCGATGTAACCGGAGACATTCCAGACAATTCATTAGCTGCAGGAAATCCAGCAGTAATAATAAAAAGAGCCTTGAACAAAAAAAGAATTGTAAGAACAGAAAGAAACAACAAATCTGTCTGCCATCATGACTTTGTCCTGCCAAACTCTTTTTAATCACATTTATATTTATATTCTGACACAAACAAATATGTTATCTTTGAATTTTCAAAAAGATATTTATGCAAGATACCAAACATATTCGCATTGAAGATTTTGATTATCCGTTACCCGATGAACGAATTGCCAAATTCCCGCTTTCGGTACGTGATCAGTCTAAACTGCTTGTATATAAACAAGGTGAAGTAAGCGAAGACCGTTTCACTTCTCTGCCCAACTATATACCCGGTGGAAGTCTAATGATTTTCAACAATACCAAAGTCATTCAGGCCCGTCTGCATTTCCGCAAAGAAACAGGAGCTCTTATTGAAGTCTTTTGTCTGGAACCGATTGCTCCGAATGACTATGCACTCTCATTCCAACAGACACAAAAATGTAGTTGGCTGTGCATGATTGGCAATTTAAAAAAATGGAAAGAAGGAAGACTCGTCCGAGATGTAACAATAAAAGGAATAGCTGTCAGACTGACTGCAACAAGAAGCGAACGCCATGGCACAAGTTATTGGGTGGATTTTGAATGGGACAACTCGTCACTGACCTTTGCCGATATCCTTGACACCGTTGGAGAACTGCCCATTCCCCCTTATTTGAACAGAGAGACTCAGGAAAGCGACAAAGAGACTTATCAAACAGTATACTCAAAAATAAAAGGCTCAGTGGCAGCCCCTACTGCCGGATTACACTTTACCGAACAGATTCTGAATGAACTGATCAAAAAAAACACTGATCTGGAAGAACTAACCTTGCACGTAGGAGCCGGAACATTCAAGCCCGTAAAAAGCGAAGAAATAGCCGGACACAAAATGCACACGGAATATATATCCGTAAACCGCCGAACAATAGAAAAACTCATTGCCCTCTATGGTAATGTTACAGCTGTAGGAACAACCTCTGTACGTACACTCGAAAGCTTATATTATATGGGTATACACATCTATAAAAATCCTGACGCGAATGAAGAAGATCTTCACGTATGCCAATGGGAACCATATGAGACAGTTTGTAAGCTGACCACAACAGAATCTTTGCAATGCATTTTAGATTATATGAAACGCCATAATATGGAAGCATTGCGTTCGAGTACACAGATTATCATTGCTCCGGGATACGAATATAAAATTGTGAACCGTATGGTTACCAACTTCCATCAGCCTAAAAGTACCTTGCTCCTTTTAGTTTCGGCTTTCGTAAAAGGAAACTGGCGTAAGATATACGACTTCGCGCTCTCACATGATTTCCGTTTCCTTAGCTATGGTGACAGCTCGTTATTGATCCCATAACAATACTTCCAGGGTTCATATCATATATGCAAAAGCAAAAAGAGATTAAATACGTCATAAAATCCGTTCAACACGAATATCTATATTTATTTTATGTCAAAAAACATACTTTTTAATAACATAATGCTCAAATATTCTTTCTATCTTTGAAAACTGACATTTGAATATTATGACAATTACACTTCCCAACCAATTACCAGAACACCCCACTTTTGTGGAAGGCATACGCCGTGCTCCGGACAGAGGCTATAAATTAACTCCGATGCAAACGGCGACAGCTTTGAGAAACGCCCTCCGATATATTCCGAAGGAATGGCATGAACAACTTGCGCCTGAATTTATGGACGAACTCCTTACCAGAGGTAAAATATACGGCTACCGTTTTCGTCCGCAAGGTGATCTTAAGGCAAAACCTATTGACGAATACAAAGGATATTGCATTGAAGGAAAGGCTTTCCAGGTAATGATTGACAATAACCTGTGCTTTGATATTGCACTTTATCCTTATGAGCTGGTAACTTACGGTGAAACCGGACAAGTATGCCAGAACTGGATGCAATATCGCCTCATCAAGCAATACTTGGAAATAATGACGAACGAGCAAACACTGGTTATAGAAAGCGGACATCCGCTAGGACTATTCAAATCAAAGCCTGAAGCACCCCGCGTCATTATAACAAACTCCATGATGGTCGGTCTTTTCGACAATCAGAAAGATTGGGAAATAGCCGCACAAATGGGAGTGGCAAACTACGGCCAGATGACCGCCGGAGGATGGATGTATATCGGTCCACAAGGTATTGTTCACGGTACATTCAATACTTTATTAAATGCCGGACGAATGAAACTGGGCATCCCGCATGACGGAAACCTGAACGGACATCTTTTCGTATCTTCCGGTCTGGGAGGAATGAGTGGCGCACAGCCCAAAGCTGCAGTTATTGCAGGAGCCGTATCCATCATTGCAGAAGTAGATGCTTCTCGCATTGAAACACGTTACCGGCAGGGGTGGGTAGAACATGTCACATCCGGTTTGGGAAAAGCTTACAGTCTGGCTGCACAAGCCATGCTTGATCGCAAGCCCTGCTCCATTGCATATCATGGAAATATCATTGATTTATTGCAATATGCTGTCGATCATCACATTCAGATAGAATTACTGAGCGACCAGACATCCTGTCATGCCGTATACGAAGGAGGTTATTGCCCGGCAGGCATCAGCTTCGAAGAACGTACCCGGTTGTTAAAAGAAGACCGTCCACGCTTTGAGACTCTCGTCAACGAATCACTACGCCGCCACTACAATCTTATCAAAGAACTCGTATCACGCGGAACTTATTTCTTTGATTACGGGAACTCGTTCATGAAGGCCATTTATGACGCCGGAGTAAAAGAAATATCAAAAAACGGCATTGATGAAAAAGACGGATTTATCTGGCCTTCATACGTGGAAGACATTATGGGCCCGGAATTGTTCGATTACGGATACGGACCTTTCCGTTGGGTTTGCCTGAGCGGAAAACACGAAGACTTAATCAAGACGGACCATGCAGCCATGGAATGTATTCCTAAAGAACATCGCGGACAAGACATGGACAACTGGATATGGATTCGTGATGCCGAGAAAAACAACCTTGTCGTAGGCACTCAGGCGAGAATCCTATATCAGGATGCAATAGGACGGATGAACATCGCGCTGAAATTCAATGAAATGGTAAGAAACAACGAAGTCGGGCCCATTATGCTGGGCCGCGACCATCATGATGTAAGCGGAACCGACTCTCCATTCCGTGAGACTTCAAATATAAAAGATGGAAGTAACGTTATGGCCGATATGGCAGTACAATGTTTCGCCGGGAACTGCGCACGAGGCATGAGCCTTGTGGCACTGCATAACGGCGGCGGAGTCGGTATCGGAAAAGCCATAAACGGTGGATTCGGAATGGTATGTGACGGAAGCGAACGGGTAGATCGAATATTACGCTCATCCATGCTATGGGACGTTATGGGCGGTGTAGCACGACGTTCATGGGCATGCAATCCGAATGCCATGAGTACTTCTGACGAATTTAACCGTACACATGCCGACAGCTATCATATCACAATGCCACACATTGCCGATGAAAACCTAATTGAAAAAGTATTGAAAGAAAAACTGGAATAAGAAATTTACCAAAATCCTTAACCAAACAAATAATAACTTCATGAGTTGGACAAAAATTATGGAATGCGTTCCGAATTTCAGCGAAGGACGCGATCTCGAAAAAATAGACCAAATAGTAAGCCCTTTCCGTGGAAAGGAAGGAGTAAAGCTGTTAGACTACAGCAATAATAAAGACCATAACCGATTGGTCGTAACTGTAGTGGGAGAATATGAGGTTCTGAAGAATGCTGTCATTGAAGCTATCGGAGTAGCAATAAAACTGATTGACCTGAATCTTCACCATGGACAACATCCCCGTATGGGAGCCGTTGATGTAGTGCCGTTCATCCCTATCAAAGGATATACAATGGATGATGCCATTGCCTTGTCAAAAGAGGTAGGACAACAGGTGGCAGAAACATATTCGCTTCCAGTATTCCTGTATGAAAAATCGGCCAGTGCCCCTCATCGTGAGAATCTGGCTGCTATCCGCAAAGGAGAATTTGAAGGAATGGCCGAAAAAATACATCAGCCGGAATGGCATCCCGACTTCGGCCCCGAAAAAAGACATCCGACAGCCGGTACTGTAGCAATCGGAGCACGTATGCCACTTGTGGCATACAATATAAACCTGAACACTCCAAGCGTGGAAATCGCCGACACAATTGCCAAAAAAGTACGCTTCATCAACGGAGGACTCCGATTCTGCAAAGCTATGGGAGTAGAACTGAAAGACAGAGGCATTACCCAAGTATCCATGAACCTGACCGATTACAACAAGACAGCTATCTATCGCGCGCATGAAATGGTCCGCTTCGAAGCACGGCGTTACGGGGTAAACATTGTGGGAAGCGAAATCATCGGACTCGTTCCAATGGAAGCATTGATTGATACCGCATCTTATTATCTCGGACTGGAGAACTTTTCTATGCAGCAGGTGTTTGAAACACGCATCATGGAATAAATGCTGTCTATGGACAACAATCTGATCATAACCGGAGCGCGCATCATAACCCCCATCGGACGAAAAGCCCGTAAAGGCGAAGAAATGAACCGGCTGTCTGATGAAAACGGCACCATTGAAATTACCAATGGCAAAATCACTTATGTGGGTCCAGACCGCTCTATGCTGCCCGAAGGATACAAACTGATTCATGCGGGGAAAAAAGTGGTGCTCCCAGGATTTGTTGATTCGCATACTCATCTGGTATTCGGCGGCTTCCGGCCAGATGAGTTCATCTGGAGAATCAATGGCGATACATATATGAGCATCCTTCGGCGGGGAGGAGGAATTCTGAATACGGTCAATTCAACACGTAAGGAAAGCTTTGGAGCTCTTCGGAAAAAAACAGAAAGCTTTATTGACATAATGAGTCAAATGGGTGTGACTACCGTAGAGGGAAAAAGCGGATACGGGCTCGACCGCGATACAGAACTAAAACAGCTGGAGGTGATGCAGGCAATTAACCTTGACATGAACAGAAAAGTAGATATTGCTACCACTTTTTTAGGCGCGCATGCCACACCTCCGGAATATAAAGGAAAGGAAGATGAATACATAGACTTTCTGATTTCCGAAATGCTGCCGCTCATCAAAGAAAGAATGCTAGCCGAAAACTGTGACATATTCTGTGAAGAGGGAGTGTTTACCGTTGCCCAGTCAAGAAAGCTGTTGCAGGCAGCCAAAGAAATGAAATTCGGCGTAAAGATTCATGCCGATGAAATAGTCAGTTTCGGAGGAGCGGAACTTGCCGGAGAGCTGAAAGCATTAAGTGCCGACCACTTGCTGCATGCGTCAGATGCCGGCATTGAGGCTATGAAAGCCAATAATGTGGTTGCGACATTACTGCCCCTGACAGCATTTACACTGAGAGAGCCTTATGCCAGAGGACGTAAAATGATTGATAAAGGATGTGCTGTGGCACTGGCTACCGATCTGAACCCGGGAAGCTGCTGTTCAGGATCCATACCTCTGACATTTGCATTGGCTTGTATTTACATGCACCTGACGGTAAACGAAGCTATCACTGCCATGACAATCAACGGTGCGGCCGCTATTGACCGCGCGGATTCTATCGGAAGCATAGAAACAGGCAAATATGGCGATTTGGTTATCCTTGATTCTGATACCCCTGACGTACTCCCCTACTACACGGGCATGAATTCGGTAGAAAAAACCATCAAGCGAGGTCGCGTGGTCTATGAAAGATAATTTGCAAAACCAATAAAAACCTTTATACCATGTTAACAGAACTTACCGTAAAAGAATTTATCAATAAAGTCAGCAGCAATGATCCTGTTCCCGGAGGTGGAAGCGTTTCTGCACTTAACGGCGCCCTTGCTGCCACACTTTCGGCAATGGTTGCCAACCTGACTACAGGCCGCAAAAAATACGCAGAAGTAGATGATCTTATGCAGAAATTCTCTGCACGCTTCCAGAAAATTGCAGACGATCTGTTGACTGATGTTGACCGTGATTCAGATGCATATAACCGCGTTTTTTCCGCTTTCAGACTCCCCAAAGAAACCGATGAAGAGAAAGCATTGCGCAGCGAAGCCATTCAACGCGAAACCAAATATGCCGCACAGGTGCCCATGGAAGTAGCACGTATCGTACACTCCATGTTACCTCAAATAGCCGCTGTCGCCCAAAAAGGGAACAGCAATGCCATTACCGATGCCTGTGTAGCCATGATGTGTGCACGCACAGCCGTATTGAGCGCGTTACTGAATGTAAAAATCAACCTTTCTTCAATCAATGACGAAAGGTTTGTAAAAGAAATGCGCGATGAGGCTGAACAAATTGAAAAAGAGACTATTGAAAAAGAACAAAGGTTATTGTCATACGTAAAAGCGAATTTCGGACTATGAAACACAAGAATGTATATCTGATAGGTTCGGAAAATCTGACTTTTGAGATTATTGAACGTATCATATTCGAAAACATGAAGCTGGAACTGGCTTCGGAAGCAAAAGAACGGATCGAAAAATGCCGTGATTATCTTGATAAAAAAATTGAAGAGTCGGAACAACCGCTTTATGGCATTACCACCGGATTCGGTTCATTGTGCAACCGCAATATTTCGTCCGATGAACTGAGTACTCTTCAGGAGAATCTGGTCAAAAGCCATGCATGCAGTGTAGGATCAGAAATGCCACATGTCATTGTAAAACTGATGTTTCTGCTCAAGGCTCATGCTCTTTCATTAGGACATAGCGGTGTACAGCTAATTACTGTACAAAGAATCATTGATTTCTTCAACAACGACGTACTGCCTATTGTATACGATCGGGGATCACTGGGAGCATCGGGCGATCTGGCTCCGCTGGCCAACCTGTTCCTCCCGCTTATCGGTGTAGGTGACGTATATTATAAAGGAAAACGATGCGAAGCCATCACAGTTCTTGACGAATTCGGTTGGGAACCCGTCAAGCTAAAAAGCAAAGAAGGGCTTGCCTTGCTGAACGGAACCCAGTTCATGAGCGCGAACGGCGTATACTCCATTATCAAAGCCAGGCGCATCCTGAAAAGAGCCGATCTTATTGCAGCCATATCGCTTGAAGCTTTTGACGGACGCATAGATCCGTTTATGGACTGCATCCAGCAAATGCGTCCGCATAAGGGACAGATTGAGACAGGTGCCGAGTTTCGCCGTATTCTGGCAGGCAGCGAACTGATTGCCCAGCCAAAAAAACATATTCAAGACCCCTACTCTTTCCGATGCATTCCACAAGTGCACGGAGCGACCAAAGATGCCGTACGTTATGCAGAATCGGTATTGCTCACTGAAATCAATTCTGTGACTGACAATCCAACAATATTCCCTGACGAAGACTTGATTATCTCAGGAGGAAACTTTCACGGACAGCCCCTGGCCCTGGTATATGACTACCTTGCCATCGCACTTGCCGAACTGGGAAATATTTCAGAACGCCGGGTAGCACAACTTATTATGGGGCTCCGTGATTTGCCGGAATTTCTGGTTGCAAATCCAGGATTAAATTCCGGATTCATGATCCCGCAATATGCGGCAGCCTCCATGGTAAGCCAGAACAAAATGTATTGCTATGCAGCCAGCAGTGACTCTATCGTTTCGAGCAACGGACAAGAAGACCATGTGAGCATGGGCGCCAACGCCGCCACCAAGCTTTATAAAATCATGGATAACCTTGACCATATCCTTGCCATCGAACTGATGAACGGAGCCCAGGGCATTGAGTTCAGACACCCGTTGAAAAGCTCGCCTATCATAGAAAAATTCCTGACAGAATATCGCCGCGAAGTCCCATTCATCAAAGAAGATATTGTAATGTATAAAGAAATACATAAGACAGTGGCTTTCTTGAGGAGGTATAAAATAGAATAACAAGGAAAACAATAGGGCAGCCAGTCTTGTCCTGCATTTCTCTTTTCGCTGCAATGTCACTTCATGAGTGGATTGTCCCCTTAATTCCGGTTTGATGACAGGTATAAAATCAGCCGGATAGTGTATTTCCATTGTTTTTCTTACCACCAGTTGAAAAAGCTATGGTCTTCATCAAGGCTGGCGATTTTCTCCATATTGTCATCTGACAAAGAAAAATCAAGGATGTTGAAGTTTTCAACCATACGTTCACGGTGCGCCGACTTAGGTATTACAGGAATACCTCTCTGCACAAGCCAGTGGAGCGCGACCTGTGCCACAGTCTTTCCGTGCTCTTTTGCAATCGGCTCAAGAACCGGATTATGAAATATATTGTTCCGACCGCAGGCAAGCGGCGACCACGATGTAAGCAGTGTGCCATTCTCTCTCAATACTTTTCCCATTTCATGTTGCTGACGGAAGACGTGAGTCTCTATCTGATCGACAGAGGGAATAATCGTGCAGTTGTCAATCAGTTTCATGTAGTTGTCATACAGAAAATTTGCAACTCCGATTGCCCGTATTTTACCCGCCTTTATGGCATCTTCCATTGCCCGATAGATTTTTATGAAGTCTCCCGCCGGCTCATGAATAAGAAAAAGGTCGATGTAGTCTGTCTGAAGGAGTCTGAGCGATTTATTGATTGACAATTCAGTATCGTAATAGCCTTGGCTCCCCCATATCTTTGTGGTGATGAAGACCTCGTCCCGATTCAACCCTGAATGTTTGACCGCGTTTCCGACGGCCCGCTCATTGCCGTAACATTGGGCGGTGTCAATGTGGCGATACCCGATATTGAGAGCGTCAAGCACACACCTTTCAGTCTGTGCGGCTGATATTTGATAAGTGCCGAATCCTGTCATCGGCATTTCCACTCCATTGTTAAGTCTTATTGTTTCCATAATCATAATCTTAAAAGCATTATTCCGGATATTTGCGGCTGTCTGCACAGAAATCATTGACCCCAAGAGGAATATCAGCAATAATGCAATCATTTGGTCAACGGGTTGTCATTCCTTCATATTCAAGGCCAAACAGCCGGCAGAACACGCTCATCATATAATCCCCTGCCTCCAGCATTGCACTTGAAGTTCCGGCTCCCTGAAATATGAAGCGTAGCTTTTTCCCTGACAGTCTGCGTTTCAGAGGAGAATCATAGATGCGGTCGAGCAACGAATGGAACTGGCCGGTTGTAGTGTGCCAATAGACAGGAGATCCCATTACAAGCTCATCGCAGTCAGTCATCCTCTCCATCACCTCATCAAATTGATCATCATCAAATGACTGGCCGAGAGGATAAATCTTATAGTCAATCAGGTTCAATGTGTCGTATTCTTTTCCGGAGAGCAACCGCCGGGCTATTGCCGCCGTGTTTCCACGCTCCCTATTGGGACTCGCATTTACAAACAGAATCTTTCCCATAATTCTTTTATTTTTCACTGCAAAGATAACGCCTGACTGAAGTGACAAATGTCGCTCAGAAGCTCAAAATGAAAGGCACTGTCAACAATGAGCCTTGGAGCGACATTTTGAGACCGAGCTATGCGCTAACTTTGCAGTTAGAAACTCAAAAACATTTCATGGTATGGAAAAGAAAATCATCGTGATTGTCGGTGCCGGCAAAGGACTTGGCAATCATATCGCGAAAAAATTCGGAACTGAGGGATTCGCCGTCGTGCTGATGGCGCGAAATGAAAACTCTCTGAGTGAATACAAAAAAGAGTTGACCGACATGGGCATTGAGACGTACACCCATGCGGCAGATGCCGCGAAGCCTGAAACACTTGCCACTGCTTTCGACTGGGTAAAGACCGGACTTGGCACTCCCGATGTGATGGTCTATAACGTGGGCATCACTTCAGCCGATGAACCCGGTAAGACAGACAGCGCGGAACTTATGCGCCACTATCAGACTGACGTGGCAAGTGCCTATCACTGTGTGAAACATGTCACAACCGAAGAATTTGCCCGTAAGAACGGCGCAATACTTCTGACCGGAGGCGGTCTTGCGCTGTTCCCGATGGCACTATACACTCCGCTGTCAATGGATAAAGCGGCCCTACGTGCAATGGCATATCTGCTCCACGATGAACTTAAGCCCAAAGGAATCTTTGTTGGCACAGTGACAATATGTGGCACAATCGGAGGTGACGGGTATTTTTCGCCTGCCCGTATAGCTGACGCTTACTGGAAAATGAATGCAGAGCGAGACGGGTGTGAGGTCTTATACCAAAATCAGGACTGACACGAAAAAATGAGAGGCATCCTCAAAATGAGCTTTACAGCGACATTTTTCAAAAGAAAAACTTGTTTTAACAGCAAACGAGACAAAAACAAATAGAAATAAAAAAACAGAAAATCATGGAACTGAAATTATCAGACAAGACCGTACTCATCACCGGAGCAGGTTCCGGCATCGGCCGAGAGATGGCACAGCAGTTCGCCCGTGAGAACGCAAACGTAGTAATTGTGGGCCGCACACTTTCAAACCTTGAAGAGACCGCAGCCGGGTACGAAAGAATCCGCGTCATCAAGGCTGACATCACCAAGACTGACGAGATTCAAAAGGTGCTTGATGTGATCAAAAAAGACTACAGACACCTTGATGTGCTCATCAATAACGCCGGTTGGAGCCCAATCCACCCTTTTGAGGAAGAGACTATGGAAGAGATTGACCGTTGCTTCGGGATAAATGTACGTGCCGTGGCCGAGATGGTGCTTCTGTCGCTTCCCATGCTTAAAGAGTCAAAAGGCAATATCATCAATATTGGTTCTGCGGCAGTCAACAACCGCCTTATCAATATGTCGGTCTATTCTGCCGCCAAGGGAGCGATTGATACCTTCACTCCTGTTTGGGCAAAGGAATTTGCCAAATACGGTATCCGCGTGAACTCAATCCTTCCCGGCCCGATTGAAAGCCCTATCTATGACAAACTCGGTATCAGCGGTGCCGAAAAAGACGCCCACATGGATCGTGTCATCGCCGGAGTTCCACTCGGACGGTTCGGATTTGTGCATGAAGTAGCCCCACTCGCGCTTTTCCTTGCATCAGAGGAAACTGCAAGCTATGTCACGGGCTCCGGTTTCAGCGTTGACGGCGGATATGGAATCTAAAAGGCCATAGGCCGTTGACGGCTGCCTGAAAACCTGCTGACCGGATGACAACATGACGAGTCACGCAATCGGAGCTTATTCTCATGCAACCCGCGGTATGATTTTAGCCTCGATTTCCGCTCCTTATTATAGGCTTACAATGGATTCCGGTCTGAAACGGCTCGCAAGATTCGCGCGTGCGGTATGGGAAATCCCGGCAGAAGGCAAAACCAACGGGCAGCTTGCCAAGGAAGGTGCGGATGCTCTTGAATCGTGGATCAAGAACGTCAAGCCGCAAGGCTACAGGGCCCTTGAAAGTGATGATATTCTTAAAGTATTGAAAGAAAGCATGTGACTTTCAATATCGAACAAAAACGAGAGTATGCCTTAATGGCGTACTCCCGTTTTCGTCATTACTTGTCATTTTTGTAGATGGTCGCCATATCGGCATGTGACGGAGCGACGCCAAACCTCTCCTTGAAAGCCCTGACAAAATGAGTGCGGTTTTTGAAGCCGGAGGCAAAGCAGGCATCGGTTACAGGCATTTTCTCTTTCACTATCAATCGTAATGCCTCGTCAAGACGCCTCTGGATAATCCATTTTTGAGGAGAAAGGCTGCTGATTTTGGCAAAGTCCCGTTTGAAACCGGCAAGGCTTCGGCCTGTATAAGAGGCGAGTTCAGCCAGACTGAGATCAGAAACAAAATGCTTTTCCATGAAATCAAATATGTCAATCTTCCACGGCTCATTGAAATCGAAAAGTACCGGATACAGCTCCTCATGCTCCGAAAGCAGACTTGCTGCAATATCAGTCTTGATGTCAGCAGCCGTTTTCTCATCAGGCAATTCACTATCAGAAATATAGTGCTCCAATCCAGCCATCGCATCAGTCGTTCGTGACACTTTTCCAAGGATTACCACCGCAGAATCAGGACGATGGGAATCATTATTCATTCTTCCGGTCTTCGGTATCCTTGCAAAGAAATCTTTCAAAAAAGCCCTGTCGAAAATAATGCTCACGGCACTATAAGGAGCGCCTCCGTCACCCGTTTTTGATACCCGCACTTCGTGGTTGCGTCTTATCAAGGCGGTCTCGCCGGCATTTACAACTATATGTCTCTTATGATCATCGACAAACATCTTCCCCGATTTAACATGAATCAACACGTGGCGGGGTATTCTGCGCTCCGTCACTTCCTCGTCAGGGAAAAGGCAACTGAAATATACATCGTTGCTGCTTATTATAGTATTCTTTGAGACAGCCATAAGATAAACCTGAATATTTGATTAACGCAAATTACGCCAAAATATTATCATCTGCCAGCTCCCGGAGATTATAGAAACCGAGATTCCGCAGACACCGCAGAAACGCCTTGTCAAGCAGGCCGGTGTTGCCGGAGAGAAAAGGCGCAAGTCCAAGTGTCATTGCACGTATCGTCTTTTCGTGCCGGTGTCTCATCCCGATGAGTATCCCGGCAAGTCATAATCTCTGTAACGACAGCCACAATTTTTTTGTAGCGCAAGTTATAAAAAATAAAAACAATGGCTATAGCTTTGTCAATTAAATCATCACAAATCCAATAAATATATATAACTTCGCAAGAAAACCATTAACAAACAAATATTATGGAAAAGCTAAGAACTAATTTTGCCGGACTGAGACTGAAGAATCCTTTTATCGTCAGCAGTTCCGGGCTTACAGATAATGCAGAAAAAAACTCCCGGCTTGAAAAGGCCGGAGCAGGCGCCATAGTGCTTAAATCGCTTTTTGAAGAACAAATCATGTGGCAAAGCGCGCACATGGACACCGGTCATTATCCTGAAGCCAATGACTATCTGCAGGGATACCTCCGTTCGCATTATCTTGAGGAATACACCAAACTGATAAAAGAGACAAAAAAAGTCTGTGCCATTCCTGTAATAGCAAGTATCAACTGCTATACAGATAAAGAATGGGAATGCTTTGCCACCATACTAGAACAGGCCGGAGCCGATGCCATAGAGCTTAATCTGATGGCCATCCAGACAAGTGTCAATTACCGGTACGGGGCTTTTGAGCAACGCCACATTGACATTCTGAAGCACGTAAAAGCAAAAGTAAAGATTCCGGTAATCATAAAATTAGGCAGCAACCTGACCAATCCGGTTAAGCTGATAGAACAACTATACGCCAATGGCGCGGCTTCCACGGTTCTGTTCAACCGTTTCTATCATACAGATATTGATGTGGAGAAGATGGAATATACCAGCGGACATATATTAAGCCACGAAAGCGAGCTGTCAAATGTCTTGCGCTGGATTGGGATTTCATCAGCAGCCGTTCCACGCATGAATTATGTGGCGTCAGGAGGAATCAGCAATGGTAAGGCCATTGTAAAAGCTGTTTTGGCCGGTGCTTCAGCCGTAGAAGTATGCAGCGCTATTTATGAAAAAGGAAATAATGCTATCGGTTTCATGCTAAAAGAAACGAGCGAATGGATGGATGCACACAATTATGAAAACATTGAACAGTTCAAAGGAAAAATGAAAGCCCGTGACTCAGAGAATGTAAACGTATTCGAACGTACCCAGTTCCTCAAATATTTCGGCGAAAAAAAGTAAACAACAGATTACAGTTATAAACGGGCCGGCAACGTTCCCTTTCCAACAGAACGTGTCTGCCCGTTTTTATTTAGCCGCGCCTAAAATATATCATACCTGTTGGTTTATGACAAACCAGTCCCGGTTTTTAAGACTTTATAGGAGGAGGGTGGCTGATGGGACTCGAACCCACA
>CAYUIJ010000027.1:0-25402 GCA_964444735.1 uncultured Bacteroides sp.
ACAGAAAGGATAGCAAGAAGCCTTCAATCATGATTTTGAATGATGAAGCCATGACAGCGGATGGAACAGGATGGCTCCGGCAAAATGGGAGATAAAAAAGGAAAATTATGAATATAGTTTATCTGCAACCAAAATTTATACACATTGTTGAGAGGACATCAATATTACAACTCAATAAGATTGGTGAAATGAGTTGTTTCAACTACTTTTGCATTCAAACATTATAGGACAATTCATAATTACACAACATGCAAGAAAAAATCATTATTCTTGATTTCGGTTCACAAACAACCCAGCTTATCGGACGTAGGATACGCGAAATGAACACATACTGTGAGATTCTGCCTTACAATAAGTTTCCGCACAATGACCCGTCCGTAATCGGAGTTATTCTGTCTGGAAGTCCATTTTCTGTATATGATGAAAAAGCATTCAAAGTTGATTTGACTAATATACGTGGCAAATATCCTATCTTAGGTATCTGCTATGGCGCTCAATTCTTGTCTTATACAAATGGAGGAAAAGTAGAGCCAGCAGGAACCCGTGAATATGGACGTGCTCATTTGACATATTTTGAAAAAGAAAACCGACTCTTCAAAGATGTCTGCGAAAACTCACAAGTTTGGATGAGTCATGGAGATACAATTACGGCCATACCAGACAATTTCAGGACTATCGCCTCAACCGAAAAAATTGCCATTGCCGCTTACCAGGTAAACAATGAAAACGTATGGGGAGTACAGTTCCATCCGGAAGTTTATCACAGTGAATACGGAACGCAAATCCTAAAGAATTTCGTAGTTGGCATCTGTGGAAGCAAACAAGACTGGAACGCAGCTTCATTCGTTGAAAGTACCGTTACACAATTAAAAGAACAACTGGGCGATGACAAAGTAGTACTTGGCCTGAGTGGAGGTGTGGACTCTTCTGTAGCTGCCGTACTATTAAACAAAGCTATTGGAAAGAATCTTACCTGTATTTTTGTAGACCATGGAATGTTGCGCAAAAACGAATTTCAAAATGTACTTCATGACTATGAGTGTCTGGGATTGAATGTTATTGGAATTGATGCCAGCAAAAAATTCTTCAGTGAACTGGCCGGTGTTACCGAACCTGAGAGGAAACGTAAAATCATAGGAAAAGGCTTTATCGATGTGTTTGATGAAGAAGCTCATAAAATAAAAGACGCAAAATGGCTGGCTCAGGGAACAATTTATCCCGACTGCATTGAATCACTGTCAATAACAGGAAGTGTTATCAAAAGCCATCACAATGTAGGAGGTATTCCTGAAAAAATGAACCTGAAGTTATGCGAACCGCTCCGTCTGCTTTTCAAAGATGAAGTACGCCGTGTAGGTTGTGAGTTAGGAATGCCTGATCATCTCATCAAAAGGCATCCTTTTCCAGGTCCTGGACTTGCAGTCCGCATCTTAGGAGATATTACCCCAGAAAAAGTGCGTACTCTGCAAGATGTTGATGATATCTTCATTCAAGAGTTGCGCAATTGGAATTTATATGACAAGGTATGGCAAGCCGGAGTTATTCTGTTGCCCGTACAAAGTGTTGGTGTAATGGGAGACGAACGTACCTAC
Source organism: uncultured Bacteroides sp. (assembly GCA_964444735.1). GTDB lineage: Bacteria > Bacteroidota > Bacteroidia > Bacteroidales > Bacteroidaceae > Phocaeicola_A. Next base: position 1,593 of record CAYUIJ010000027.1, read on the forward strand.
GAGCATGTTGTTGCGTTACGTGCCGTTACAAGTACCGATGCAATGACTGCTGATTGGGCAAGACTTCCATACGAATTCCTTGCCAAGGTATCCAACGATATTATCAACAAGGTAAAAGGTGTAAACCGTGTAACCTATGATATCTCGTCAAAACCACCTAGCACAATAGAATGGGAATAATATCGATAATGAAACTATAATCTTGCGAGTCTCTCCTGAATTCACAGCCATGTTTTATAATTTAGGGACATTCAGTAAATATCAAAGACTATCCGGCTGATTCATGCTCAAGCATTGCGGATCAGTCGGCTTTCTTGTATCTTCAGGTATTCCCCCGCAAACAGGGTATGGCAGCCAAAACAGGAGGGAGAGTCTTTCCAGACCAAAGACAGGGCCAAGATACGGAATGCTTCCGGAATCCGCCATGCTTTGGGCCTTGCAGAGTCTGATATTCCGGAAAAATACCGCAAGGGCTTTTATGAAAGTGAGCCCGGCAGGCTTCATTCCGTGTTTCCGTCTGGCAGTATGGCAAAATGAGCAGGCCTGTCGGAACAGCGTCCGGGCCGCAAGGGTATTTTCAGTCCTTGTGCAAAGATCGGTCTCATGGTGCTGAAGCCTGCACCGGATTCTCCGACAGGCAGCCGGCGGCACATCTCTCAATCTGTTTTTCTGTTACAAAATTATTCTTTTATGCGTAACTGTCGGAACAAGTCCTGACTATTACACTTAATTCATTGCATTTTTCAGTTCCAAGACTGTGTCACATCTACTATTACTATGTAACCAGCCTGCTTTTCTGTTTCTTACAATTTATCCATGACTATACTATAGCCAATGAATACCGAGCACCTATAAAAAAGAACAACACCCTTTATTCCCGACTGGTCATTTTCGTATATTTGCAGATGTCTTTACTCACCCATTACCTGACAGATAACACAAATGCATAAACCGGTACGTATGACAAAATTCAACAGGAAAACAAAAATAGCAACCGGAATAGGAATACTTCTCCTCACCGTTGTCGCACCAAGCATTTATCATTACTTGAAACAAAAAACAACTGACTGTTATATGAAAATGAAAGCGAACGTTTCCCGAATACAGATGCTGTTTGCAACCCGACTGCACAAAGCAGCAAGTATATTTGCAGCATCAACAGGATAAATATAACCTATATGGAAATAAATTTAAGCAAAAAGACCGAAACTCATGCAAACGATACGTGTGCCTGCCACTCCGCATATGAATGCGGATACCGCTTCCACGAAAAGAAAAAAACCAGCGTAGAGGACTTTGTCATGCCTGCTCTCTCATTATGCCTGCTCATAGCAGGTATTGTCATGAGCTATGCCGAAACTTCATGGTTTTCCAGACAGTCAGTAAAGCCCATCTGGTTTCTCGTTGCATTCCTGCCCGTAGGAGTGCCCGTAATACAGGGAGCTTGGGAGGCTGTCAAAAAAAAGGATTTTTTCAGTGAATTTACGTTGATGCTCATAGCCTCAATCGGAGCTTTCTGCATCGGTGAATATCCCGAAGCTGTAGCCGTAATGCTCTTTTATTCTATCGGAGATATCTTACAGCACAGAGCTGTAGACAAAGCCTCACGCAATATCAGCTGTCTGCTCGATACACGTCCGGAAAGGGCATCGGTGCTGCGCAACGGAAATTATACGGTTATACCACCCAAAGAAGTGCGTACAGGCGAACTGATTGAAATCAAACCGGGCGAACGCATTCCGTTAGACGGATTGCTGGCCGAAGAAGAAGCGGTTTTCGACACATCGGCCCTTACAGGAGAGAGCATGCCGCATATCATTACCAAGGGCAAGGAAGTACTGGCCGGAATGATATCAGTCGGACAGACCGTACACTTGCAGGTGATCCGTCTCTATGAAAGCAGCACATTGGCACGTATTCTGACTTTGGTGAAAGACAGTTCTGAACGCAAAGCACCAGCCGAATTGTTTATCCGCCGCTTTGCACGCATCTATACTCCCGTCGTCATTGCGCTGGCTCTGTGTATTATAGCCATACCTGCCCTTATAAGCCTCTTTTTGCCCGCATTTAACTATGTCTTTTCCGACTGGCTTTATCGCGGACTCGTATTTCTGGTTATCTCCTGTCCATGCGCGCTGGTCATCAGCGTGCCATTGGGATATTTTGCCGGCATCGGTGCCGCTTCACGCGCAGGTATTCTATTCAAAGGCGGCAACTATCTCGATGCCATTACGCACGTCAGCAGCATCGCTTTCGACAAGACCGGCACACTGACTAACGGCAAGTTCCAAATAACGAACATTGAATGTGAAAACATGAGCGAAAAAGAACTGCTAAGCATCGTCACTGCCGTAGAGAACAAGAGCACGCATCCTATAGCGCAAGCCATTGTAGAATATGCCAATCAACACGACATCGCACCCGCCCCGACAGAAACAATGCATGAGATGCCGGGATATGGAGTCGAAGCCGTGGTAAACGGAAAGAAGGTACTGGCAGGGAACATCCGTCTGATCGAAAAGGAGCATATCAGCATCCCCGAAAAGCCGCAAGCCAATACAGACACAACCGTTATTTGTATCATTGACAACAAATATGCCGGTATGCTGACCTTGTCTGACGAGCTGAAAGAAGATGCCTCAACAGCTATTATCCGCCTGAAAAATATGGGCATCAACGATCTCATTCTCTTATCGGGCGACAAGAAAGAAATTGTGGAAGAATACGCACGCCGTCTGGGAATAGAAAAAGCTTATGGTGAACTGTTGCCCGAAGAAAAAATCCGGTATGTGGAAGAAAAAGCCCACCTGCATGGACAGTCGGTAGCTTTCATCGGGGACGGGATAAACGATGCTCCCGTATTGGCACTCAGTAACATTGGCATCGCCATGGGTGGCTGTGGATCTGACGCGGCCATTGAAAGCGCCGATGTGGTTATCCAGACCGGCAGGCTGTTGAAAGTAGCTACCGCCATACAGATAGGACGGACCGTCCGTACCATTGTGCGACAGAACATTGTGGGAGCCATCTCCATAAAGGTCATCATCATGGCAGCCGGAGTATTGGGATATGCATCCATATGGGGAGCCGTATTTGCCGATGTAGGCGTATCCTTACTGGCAGTCCTAAATTCCGTGCATATCATGGGAAAAAAGTTTGAATAGACAAAAAAACAATGATATGAACAAAATTGTGAAAAAGAAAGATACTTACCCCATTACCGGAATGAGTTGCGCTTCGTGCGCGGCACGGGTCAATAAGGTATTGAACAGTCAGCACGGTGTATATGAGGCATGCGTAAATTATGCATCGGCCACCGCACAAGTGATATATAATCCGGAAGAATGCTCTTCGGAAACGCTGAAAGCTGCCGTACAGAATGCAGGATATGATCTGCTGATAAATACAAATCCTACAGAAGAGTGCATAGAAGAAGAACACAAAAAAAAATATGCCGCTCTGAAACGTCAGACTTTGGGTGCCGCGTTTCTGGCAATACCCGTCATGATACTAAGTATGTGCTGCATGGAAGCAGCACATGTGAAGTATATCGTATGGCTGCTTGCCACCTTGGTGGTTTTCGGATTCGGAGGGAGTTTCTATGCAAGTGCATGGAGACAGTTGAGACATGGCAGCTGCAACATGGATACACTGGTGGCCATCAGCACGGGAATAGCTTACCTGTTCAGCATGTTCAACTTATTCTATCCTGATTTCTGGCTATCACGGAACATCGAACCTCACATCTACTTCGAGTCGGCCAGTGTAATCATTACTTTCATCCTATTGGGACGGCTGCTTGAAGAACGTGCCAGGCAGAATACATCCGAAACTATCAGGAAACTGGCCGGACTACAGCCGAAGACAGTGAGTGTACTGACCAATACAGGCGAAACGGTCGTCCCCATAGAACAAGTACGACATGGCAATATCCTCATCGTTCATCCGGGAGAACGCATTGCCGCTGATGGAACCGTTACCGATGGAGAATCGTATGTAGACGAAAGCACGCTGACCGGAGAGCCTGTCCCAGTCTTTAAACAGGCTGGCGAAAAAGTTTATTCAGGAACCATGAACCAAAAGGGAGCATTCCGCTTCAAGGCCGACAAGACCGGACAAGACACCATGCTCGCACAAATCATACACATGGTGCAGGATGCGCAGGGAAGCAAAGCCCCTGTACAGAAACTGGCAGACAAGGTGGCCGGTGTTTTTGTTCCGGTTATCATCGGGCTGTCGGTAATTGTTCTTATACTATGGCTGGCCTTTGCCCAAGAAACCGGCCTTACACACGGTATCCTTGCCATGATTACGGTTCTTATCATTGCCTGTCCGTGCGCATTGGGACTGGCTACTCCTACGGCACTGATCGTAGGTATAGGAAAAGGCGCCGAATACGGAATCCTAATAAAAGACGCAACCAGTCTGGAAACGGCATGCAAGATTGATACGATAGTGCTTGACAAAACAGGCACCATTACCGAAGGACGGCCTACGGTGACCAATGAATACTGGATCAACAGACAAAATGCCCGCCGCGATGTTCTTTACAGTCTGGAATGCCTGTCGGAACATCCGCTGGCAGAAGCTGTCACCAAAGCACTTGAAAAAGAAAAAAACATTGACATAGCTCATTTCACGAACATTCCCGGAAAAGGCATAAAAGGAACGGCCGGCAATGAAACTTACTATGCCGGCAACCTGAGTCTGATCCGCGAAAACAACATTTACATTGAAGATGCCCTGATCCGTAAGGCGGAAGACTGGGCCCAAGAAGCAAAAACGGTAATCTGGTTTGCCGACTCCATGAAAGCCGAAGGAGTAATTGCCATTACAGACAAAATCAAGGAATCGTCTATCCGTGCCATTGAATCGCTACATAAAATGGGGATCACCCTCCATATGCTTACCGGAGACAATTCCGCCTCAGCGACAGCTGTAGCAAAAACTGCCGGCATCAGGCACCATCAGTCGGGTATGCTTCCTCAGGATAAGGCACTCGCCATAAAACACCTCCAAGAGGAAGGACATAAAGTGGCCATGGCGGGCGATGGCATCAATGACAGTGCCGCGCTGGCACAGGCCGATCTGAGCATCGCCATGGGAAAAGGAAGTGACATTGCCATGAATACGGCAATGACAACTATCCTTTCGTCTGACCTGACAAAGATTCCAGAAGCCATACGCCTTTCGCAACTCACCTTGCGTACCATTCACCAGAATCTGTTTTGGGCATTCGTCTACAACATTATCGCCATACCGGTAGCAGCGGGAATATTCTATCCAATCAACGGATTCCTGCTGAATCCCATGATTGGCGGAGCTGCAATGGCTTTCAGCAGCGTAAGCGTAGTTACCAACAGTCTTCGTCTGAAACGGAAAAGAATAGATTGCAGAAACAGTGAAGCACCACATGCCGTCATAACCGAGACACCAGAAATAACCGAAAATATCAATCCACAAAAAGAAACCTGTATGAAACAAGAATTCAAAGTAGAAGGCATGATGTGCGACCACTGCCGCATGCATGTTGAAAAGGCGCTGAACAGTATGGAGGGAGTAAAAGCTACCGTTACGTTGAATCCATCAGTAGCCGTTATCGAAGCAGACAGGAAAATCAGCGTAGAGGAACTCCAAAGCGTAATTACCGAAAGAGCGGGTGACTACATAATCGGAAACCTTAAAAACGACTGATTAACCCAAAAACGTCACTCACATGAATACAGACGTTGAAAGCAGAATTCTGGAGCGAAAAGGAGTAAAGCCTACTTCAAACCGCATCCTCGTATTGCGAACCTTGCTTGCCTCTATTCAACCGATCTCACTCCCCGAACTGGAAGACGCCATGCCCACGATGGACAAATCGAGCATATTCCGGGTATTGATCCTGTTCGTAGAACATCATATTGCTCATGCACTTGAAGACGGAAGCGGCATGCTGAAATATGAAATATGTGACGGAGAAAACCAATGTACGCTTAATGACATGCACACCCATTTTTATTGCGAAGCATGTCATCAGACGTTTTGCTTCAAAACAATCCATATTCCGGGAATAGATCTTCCCGAAGGCTTCACCATGCATTCCATCAACTATGTAGTGAAAGGAATATGCCCCAAATGCGTAAAAAAGCCATCACTCAAAAGCAATGACTGAAACCTATTCACAAAATAAAAAAGGCTCTGAACTCACATCGCGTGAGTAATCAGAGCCATACATATCCATGAAAAAGAAAGCGAAAAAACTGTTTCTGACTCCTGAACTTATATTTATCATCTTAATACAAATGCGCAAATATAAAGCAAGCCCTCTAAACAGCAACACCTAAATGCAATGATTCCTATTAACGCTTTCTCTTCAATATATAAAGGCAATATCTTACAATTACCATTCTACTTTATCATCCACCATCACACCATCTTGAGTGTCTTCTGCAGTAAATGTCTCTCCTTTATACTGTACGCAAAGCATTACAAGCGGTTCCGTTCCATTATTGCGCACTGAACGCAAACCAGCGGGAGACACGCGTACCACACTGCCTTCTGCAACCGGAAAAATTTTTCCGTCTACCTGAAACTCACCTTTACCGGAAAGGAAAAAATACAGTTCCTCGTGATTTTTGTGCTTATGAAAGAATCCGGTTTCTGTTCCCGGCGCAAAGGATTGAAATGAAAACTCGGATCCGGTAGTCCGCAAGGCCGTACCACCAAAAACCTTACCGGGAATCTTTACGTTTGGACCAAGTTCCAACACATACCCGCTCAATTCATTTAGCTTACCTACACTGATTGCACTAAAATTCTCTGCTTCTGAAATTTTCTCAATCTGTTTCATTTCCTTTTCATTTAAAAAACGGTTAATAAAAAACGGTTAACTATTACTTTTTGTATTGCAAATATATAGTCCTGCATATTATATGTCAAGAAGTTACTTTTTAACCAGATAATAACCTTTTTTTCGGTTTTACAAAGAAAAAGGCATTTATGAGACTAAAAAAAATAAAAAAATATGACCGTTCCATACACAATGATAAACAAATTCTTATTAGCTTTACATCTGATAGCCAGCAGTCAAGCATCTGTTGAAAAATTATCCTTAACATGCAGAAAAAAGAAGACAAAAATTCAATCATAAAATTTTGTCCCATAAGAAATGTAATAGCTCGTTTCGGAAACAAATGGACTTTTCTTGTATTACTCGTCATTAATGAACATAAAGTAATCCGTTTTAATGAGCTGTGCCGGGAAATCCCTGATGTATCGTCACGCGTACTGTCAGGCACACTACGCACATTAGAAGCCGACGGACTCATTTCACGCAAAGTATATCCCGTTGTGCCTCCTAAGGTGGAATACAGACTTACGGAAACAGGAGATTCTCTTATTCCGCACGTCATACATCTGACCGAGTGGGCTCAAGCCAATATGAATAAGATTGTCTCGCACCGCGAACAATTTGGCCGTAAGGAGAAGAAGTGAATCTTTATCTTGAGAGAGCCTTCACGTGTGTATGAATGCGTTTTTCTGGAGCATTGGCCGTCATTATGCGCGTCCTGTCATAAGGAACGGGGGGGGGGAAAAAAAAAGGAGACGAAGCCTGCCGGAGCGCTGCAAAATGCGGCATATCAGATAAGACAGTACACTGTTCTTCGGGCACATCTGTGAGGGGAATATGTCTGAAGTGCCGCATCCGCATGTGGCAAAGGCTTATGGATGTGAGGGCAAGAGGTTGTCAGGCTTTTTTTGCGGATCGTTATATCCTGACGGATAAGATTATGGGAGCATTCACAGAAAAGTCACAATACAATAAGGATGGCATATGGAATGACTATTATAATCAGTCATCTTCATGTGCCATCTTATTTTTAAAGATTTAAAGATATTTAATGAATCTCTAATTATTCAGCACGCAAAGTAAAGCGTCTGAACTCTGTAACGGTAAGTTCAGGATCAACGGTTTTCAACACGTCAGATACAGTCTGTTTCGGATCCATAATACTTTCTTGGTTCAACAAGCATACTTCTTTCAAGAATTTACCCAGACGACCTTTAGCAATATTTTCAATCATAGCCTGTGGCAAGTTAGCAGCTTTTTCTTTTGAAACCTCGGCAATGATTTCTTTAGCTTTAGCTACATTATCGGCAGTAATCCATCCCTTAGCCATGTTGCTTTCCATATGCTCTTCGCTATCAACGTGAGCAGGGTTGATGCCGGCTTTCTTCAAAGCTGCTTCTACAGCTTTCTGAACTTGCTCGGCCTTAGTCTTCTCAACGGCGATATTGATTTCTCTTTGTTTGACAGATTCAGGAACGCCGGCCTCATCAATAGCGATAGGATCCATTGCCGCAATCTGCATACAGATTTCGTGAGCGACTTTGGCATCACATGGTTTATTGAAAGAAGCGATTGTACACAACTGATTTTTGTTCTGATGATTGTAAACAGCAGTACAAGGACCTGAAACAAAGGAATATCCGTCCAATTCTACTTTTTCACCAGTAACACCGCTACGCCCAACAACCACATCTGCAATTGTAGAGTCGCCCATAGGAAGAGCTTTCACTTCATCCAAGGTCTGGCATTTATTAGCGATAGCAGCATCAAGAATAGCCTCAGTCAAAGCTACAAAATCTGCATTTTTAGCTACAAAGTCAGTCTCACACTTCAAAGCAATCATTGAAGCATAATCGCCGGTAGATTTTGCTAACACACAACCTTCCGAGGTTTTGCGGTCCGAACGTTTTGCCGCTACTGCCTGTCCTTTTTTACGAATAATCTCCATTGCCTTATCAAAGTCGCCTTCAGCATCGCTCAAAGCATTCTTGCAATCCATCATACCAGCTCCGGTCATTTTGCGCAGCTTGCTAATATCTGCCATACTTACAGTCATAGTTTTTTTATTTTTGGGTTAATAACAAATTCATCTTTATTAAAACGAAAAAAGTCGAAAACCGGAAAGTGAAAGTACCGGGATGAAACATCTCAACTCTCAACTTTCAACTCTTTATCTATAGTTGTTGCCTAATTATTGATTAAGCCTCTTCATCGTCTATGAAACCGGCAGCCTTGTTTGCATTGATTGCAGCTTCAGTTGATTCGTCAAGACGAGCTTTAGCAGTGCTTTTCTTCTTGCCGGAAACTTTAAGAGCCTCATCGTCAGTTTCCATATCATCTTTTTCAACTTTTCTTTCTTCCAATCCTTCAGCGATAGCACTGCAGCAGGCATCAAGAATTACTTCAATTGACTTGTTTGCGTCATCATTCGCAGGAATTACGAAATCTATACTGTTAGGATCTGAGTTTGTATCAACAATAGCAAATACAGGGATACCCAGGCGGTTAGCTTCGCGAACTGCGATATTTTCTTTCATAACGTCAACAACGAACAAAGCAGACGGCAGACGGGTCAAATCTGCGATAGATCCAAGGTTCTTTTCCAATTTGGCACGTTGACGTGAAATCTGAAGAATTTCTCTTTTCGAAAGGTTTGAATAAGTACCATCGTTGGTCAGTTTATCAATAGTAGCCATTTTTTTCACAGCCTTGCGGATAGTCGGGAAGTTAGTCAGCATACCACCCGGCCAGCGTTCGATTACATAAGGCATATTAACAGAAACGGCTCTTTCAGCCACAATTTGTTTAGCCTGTTTCTTAGTAGCAACGAACAGGATTTTCTTTCCTGATTTGGCAATTTGTTTCAAAGCTTCAGCAGCTTCGTCTACTTTTGCGGCAGTTTTATGGAGATCAATGATATGAATGCCATTGCGTTCCATGAAGATATAAGGAGCCATCGCAGGATTCCACTTCCTTTTCAAGTGCCCGAAGTGGCAACCAGCTTCCAATAAAGTATCAAATGTTATTCTTGACATTGTGTTTGTTCTTTTAAATCGTTTACATTCTTTTTTGTTTTCACCAACCACCAGGTAGTCCTTTCAAAAGCGGAATCCCGACAGTTTAGATACTAAACGCCTATTCAGTCCGGTAGTCATTGAGCTTAATAGCAATAAACCAAAAACCTGCAAACTCGATATTAACGTTTACTGAACTGAAATCTTTTACGTGCTTTCGGATGACCCGGCTTCTTACGCTCAACCTCACGGGCGTCACGAGTCACGAAACCTTCAGCACGAAGTTCTTTCTTATCTTCCGGGTTGATTTTTACCAGCGCACGGGCAATAGCCAGGCGAAGAGCCTGTGACTGTCCGGTAAAACCACCCCCATTAAGATTTACCTTAATATCATATTTTTCAGCTGCGCCTAATTTTACCAACGGCTGTCTTACTACAAACTGAAGAATTGTTGACGGGAAGTACTCTGCAATGTCTCTCTTGTTTATAGTAATCTTTCCCGTACCTTCGCTAACGAATATGCGTGCGACTGCGCTTTTACGTCTACCTAACGCGTTTACTACTTCCATCCCTTAATTATTTAAGCAAGTTGATATCTATTGATTTCGGGCATTGAGCCGCATGCTTGTGCTCGCTGCCTGGATAAACATACAAGTTGTTCAGCAGTTTGGCACCCAGACGATTCTTGGGAAGCATGCCTTTCACTACTCTCTTCACTAATTTTTCTTCACCGTTCGGACGAGACATGATACGAGCCGGAGTCCACTCTTTCTGACCGCCCGGATAACCGGAGTACGTCAGATAAACGCGATCGTTCCATTTGTTTCCCGTCAATTTAACTTTAGCTGCATTGATAATAATAACGTTATCACCGCAATCAACATGAGGGGTAAAGTTTGGCTTATACTTTCCTCTCAACAGTTTCGCGACTCTTGTACCGAGACGGCCCAGCACCTGATCGGTCGCATCAACAACAACCCATTCTTTGGTTACTGTTTCCTTGTTTGCAGAAATGGTTTTGTAACTTAAAGTATCCACACTCTTAATAAATTTTTAAATGTTAACTACTAAAAACTTTTTGCCAGCGTTCTAACAACTCCCGGACAGAGAGCTATTATTACACTAAATTCTAAACTTTAATAATGTCTGTATGACAACCAACTTGCAAAGTTACGGTTTTTCTTCTTAATCCGCAAACAAAATCAACAACTTTTATCTCAATCAAAGCAAGTTATTATCAAACCTATAGCCAACAAGATAGCGCGGATTATGAACAGTGCCTGTAAAACCCGAATTCAGGCGAGAAGAAACTAAGTTTTTCTTGATCTTTTTAATGGAAGGACATACAAGTAACTTTTTCACAGAATCGCCCGCATGCATCGCGTTCTGAAACAAAAAAACCAGTATATTTGCCAAACAAAAGACAAACCTTATAAAAAGACAAGACTCATGTATAAAAAAGCTATTCCCTTTCTGATATCAATACTGTCATTGGCCAGTCCTTCCGCTTATCCTCAGGATAAACAACAGGATGCTATCAAATGCCAATGGAACGGAGTGAAGGTTGCCTTTCTGGGTGACTCCATAACAGACTCCGTTCATGTGGGAACCATCAAATGCTACTGGGAATATCTGGCCGAAATGATTGGCATCGTGCCCCAAGTATATGCGAAAAACGGGAATCAGTGGGACGGAATATACAAACAGGCCGGGCAACTGAAAAACAACGGCAGCCAGACCAGTGCCATCATCATTTTTGCCGGAACCAATGACTACAATGCCGGAATACCTTTGGGAGAATGGTTCACAACCCAGGATATGGAAACAACCGTAAAGGGAGGAGTAAAGGAAATACGCAGGAAGAGAATCCTGCAGATGGATGAAAGCACATTTAAAGGACGTATTAATAAGGCAATGGACTTTCTGAAGACAAATTTCCCCGAACAGCAGATTATCTTGCTCACTCCCATACATCGTGCACAGGCCTGTTTTAGCAATGAAAACCATCAGCCGGAAGAAGCTTTTCCCAACAAACTGGGACTTTATGTAGACGCTTATGTCAACACCATCAAAGAGGCCGGAAACATATGGGCCGTACCGGTTATCGACCTGAACAGTATATGCGGGCTTTATCCCCTAAACGATGCGCATGCCATCTATTTCCACAAGGCAGATACCGACCGTCTGCATCCAAATGCCAAAGGACATCTCAGAATGGCAAAGACACTCATGTATCAGCTGATGGCCTATCCGGCAAAATTTTAGCCTGTCTGAAAAAACAAAGAGAAAGTAAAACAATAAATTTGTAGTTAAAATACATCTTAAAAAGAATAGTCTGCAATAGAATTCATAAATTTGCTATAATTTGCAAAGACACAACAATAATAACTGATAGAACATGGTAAAGATAACAAAAGAAGCGGCATTGCTTTATCACTCGCAAGGGAAGCCCGGAAAAATAGAAGTCGTTCCCACCAAGCCTTACCGCACACAGACTGATTTGTCACTGGCATATTCTCCAGGAGTGGCCGTGCCGTGTCTTGAAATCGAAAAAGACCCTCATAAAGCTTACGACTATACGGCAAAAGGAAACCTGGTAGCCGTTATATCAAACGGTACGGCCGTGCTCGGACTGGGCAATATCGGATCCCTGAGCGGAAAGCCTGTAATGGAAGGCAAGGGGCTTCTGTTCAAGATCTATGCCGGTATCGACGTGTTTGACATCGAAATCAACGAAACCGACCCCGATAGGTTCATCAAAGCCGTAAAGGCAATATCCCCCACATTCGGAGGCATCAACCTGGAAGACATCAAAGCTCCGGAATGCTTTGAGATAGAACGCCGCTTGAAAGAAGAGCTGGACATCCCTGTCATGCACGATGACCAGCACGGTACGGCCATCATCTCCTCGGCCGGACTGCTGAACGCGCTCGAAGTGGCAGGAAAAAAGATCGGGCAAGTGCGCATTGTAGTAAACGGAGCCGGAGCATCGGCCATTTCATGTACCAGGCTGTATGTCGCTTTGGGAGCACGCCGCGAAAATATCCTTATGCTTGACAGCAAGGGAGTAATCACTTCAGACCGTGAAGACCTGAGCGAGGGGAAACGTTTCTTCGCAACCGAACGCCGTGACGTACATACGCTGGCCGAAGCCATTAAGGGAGCAGACGTGTTTTTGGGATTGTCAAAAGGCAACGTGCTCAGCCAGGACATGATTCGCAGCATGGCCGAAAAGCCCATTGTATTCGCGCTGGCCAATCCGACTCCAGAAATATCATACGAAGATGCCAAGAATTCACGCCCCGACATATTGATTTCAACCGGACGTTCCGATTATCCGAACCAGATTAACAACGTTATCGGGTTTCCGTATATCTTCCGTGGTGCGTTAGACACTCATGCCCGCGCCATCAACGAAGAAATGAAACTGGCGGCAGTATACGCCATTGCCAATCTGGCCAAACAGCCTGTACCGGATGTTGTCAACGAGGCTTACCACGTGAACAACTTCACATTCGGCCCTGACTATTTCATCCCCAAACCGGTCGATCCCCGCCTGATTACCGAGGTATCGGCTGCCGTGGCCAAAGCAGCCATTGAATCAGGAGTGGCACGCAAGAAAATAACCGACTGGAATGCATACAAGACTCACCTGCGCGAACTGATGGGACAGGAAAGCAAGCTTACCAGACAGCTGTATGAAACAGCACGACATAGCCCACAACGTGTAGTATTTGCCGAAGGGACTCATCCCAATATGCTGAAAGCTGCCGTTGAAGCCAAAGCCGAAGGAATATGTCATCCTATATTATTAGGCAATGAGGGAAAAATTCACAAACTGGCCAAAGAGCTTGATTTGAATCTTGAGGGAGTCGAGATAGTAAACCTTCGTCACGACTGTCAGGCAGAACGCCGTGAACGTTACGCACATATCTTGGCAGAAAAGCGCGGACGTGAAGGGGCAACCTTTGAAGAAGCCAATGACAAGATGTTTGAACGCAACTACTTCGGTATGATGATGGTCGAGACCGGAGAAGCCGATGCTTTCATCACCGGGTTGTATACCCGCTATTCAAACACCATCAAGGTCGCAAAAGAAGTAATCGGCATACAGCCCGGATTCAAGCATTTCGGAACCATGCACATCCTGAACTCCAAGAAAGGAACGTATTTTCTGGCCGATACACTTATCAACCGCCATCCAGACGCAGACATACTTATAGACATCGCCAGACTGGCACGCCGCACAGTTGAGTTCTTCAACCAGACTCCGGTTATGGCCATGCTTTCCTATTCCAACTTCGGATCAGACGCCATAGGTAGTCCGGCTAAAGTACACGACGCGGTTGAATACATGCAAACGCACTATCCGGAACTGGCCATTGACGGTGAAATGCAAGTAAACTTTGCCATGAACCGGGAATTGCGTGACAGCAAATATCCGTTTACCCGCCTGAAAGGAAAAGATGTCAACACACTGGTATTTCCGAACCTGAGTTCGGCAAACTCTGCATATCAGTTGATACAGGCCATGAGCGAGACCGAAATGATAGGTCCAATCCAGATGGGATTGAACAAACCTATCCATTTTACCGACTTTGAAAGCTCCGTGCGAGACATTGTGAACATTACGGCAGTAGCCGTAATAGACGCAATTGTTGATAAGAAGAAAATGAAAAGGCAGATAAGCTCATGCAAGAATTAGGTGCTTATGATGAACCGGACGGCAACCTGATGAAGTGGTTTTTACAGGAATATTATGTTTTGTATTTAACAGCCAGGCAGAAATGTATTGCAAAAAACTTTGCTGTGTAATCATTTGAAAGCCAATAGCCGTCATTATACCCTTTCACAATCCGGTTCCGGTTGGCCATAATGAGACATTACTATGTTTGAGTTCGGAATTATCCCCTTTAAGGTTGTGCGCCAAGTGTCATGCAGCCTACTGAGTTACGGACCGTCATTAAAAGCTGTAGTCGAACACTTTTGCAAGTCGTAAGCCAATATGTCAGGAAACAGCAAGATTAAAGCGGATAATTCCGTAGATAAATTGAGAACGGTTATTCTACAAGTATTGTAGTATTGCTGGCTATTGTTGCGTCAAACTCATAACCGATTTTCATTTCGGCCTTAGACCCGCAAGGAAAGGGTAATAAGGTCAAGCAAAATATGACAACAGACAATGGGGTCCTGTTTTTTCCGGTGATATATACTTCAGAAGATGTAAAGTTTACATTCTCTCCACTTGGAAGAGTTAAATAACGAAGTTTGATTCCTAATCTTCCTTTGGTTCCAAAGCATGTCGATCTTTTTGCCTCGTAGACTGTCCCCGTGGCTATGGTTCCTTGTGGAATAGCTACAATTTTATCTATGACAACATTTCTGGAAACTCTAAAATCTATCCTTTCTCCTTCACGCACTTTAGAGGCCCTGACATTGCTTATGGCTTCTAAAGGAACAATAGTTCCACCTTTAATGACAACTTCTTTCTTCTCTTGGGCAAAGCCCGTTATTGAACAAATAAGCACTGCCAGTAAAAAATAAATTTTTTTCTTCATAATTATTTAATGTTTAAGGTCGGGTTCTGTCCATTCTTTTACGTTGCCCCGGACAAGACAGCAGAACCCTTTGTCTGCCTGTCCCCGGACGTTTTGTTTTACAAAGTTAGCGTTTTTCCATTACCCCCCCCCGTTTAATATAATTTAACCCATGAACGCAATATTTGTTAATTTATTTAACATTGCACGGATTCGTTAATTGACAGGCACTCACACAAAAGGCATTGTCTGGCATATTTTTCCGGAATCCGGTACATTCATCTTTCTTTTCATACAATGCCAGAAAACAGGCTTGGGGTTTCCTATTTGAATTTCAGTCAAATGACACGACCCGTCAAAAAAGAACCGGGCTGCTTCCCACCCCGCACCCGTTTCTGGATCTGGTCCTGATGCCGGCAATGGGGCTGTTCCCCCAATCCGGAACGGCCATGTCTGTCCCGCATTCTGCCCCTTCCAATATCCGGGTACCGTTGACAGGATGCTCTTCTGGCAAACGGGCATTGCTTCTCCCTGCCCCGCACTGCCAACAATAGGTGTCCGGAACCATACTTCACAAACAAACCGCACCCCGGAAGTTTTGTGCCTGACTTCCAGGGTGCGATTCAGTTTTAAAAAAGGACAGCCTCTTTTTTTATAATTCCTTTCCGATTCCTATTTCATAGACTCATCTATCATATTAATTTTTTGCACAAGCAATTCCAAATCGGCTTTCAGCTTCTCAACCTTATGATTTATTTCAGAAACCAAGCTGTTGCCTTTTTTTGAAGAGGTTGTCAAGAACCCGAGATTATTTTCATAAGTCTGTATCTTGCTCTTCATATTCTCATATTGCCAAACCAACTTCTCACGTTCACGATACAAGTTATCAGCCTCACTGCCGGCTCCGTCTTTAATATTTGATTTAAAGTCATCCAATTTACGCTGCGCAGAGGAAAGATTCAGCTTATCATACAAAGCATCTACAACACCATGAAACTCCTTATATATTCTATCTTTCTCCTCAAAGGGAACAAAACCAATGGAATTCCATTCTTTTACAGCTTCTTTTACTTCTTTTTCAATATCCGCAGCCGTATCCTCTTCACAATTCAATTTTTTCAAGTTCTCAATGATTTCTTTTTTCTTGCTGAAATTTTCCAATTCAGCAGAATGCTGTGAAAAAACAGCTTTCTTCTTTTGCTCGAAGAAATAATCACAAGCCGAAATAAAGCGTTTCCACACTGCATCCGAATATTTCTTCTGCACCGGACCTATCGTTTTCCACTCTTTCTGCAGCTTGATCAGCTTATCAGACGTTTCTTTCCAGTCCGTACTGTCTTTCATTGCCTCAGCCTGCTCACACAATGCCTTTTTCTTTTCTAAATTGGCAACCAGCCTTTTTTTTAACGTTTTAAAGTATTCACTCTTTCGTTTAAAGAAATCATCGCATGCCGTTCTGAATCTTTCAAAAATCTTCACATTCATCTTTTGAGGAGCAAAGCCTATAGTTTTCCATCTGCTTTGCAAAGCCAGAATTTCCTGAGTCTTGTTTTCCCAGTCGGCAAACGTTTTCAGCTTATCATATTCTGTAGCCTCAACAATCTCACAAATAACTGTTTTTTGGTCAAGATTCAGCTGCTCATTTTCTTTCAGTTGCTCAAAATGCTGCTGATGCCTGCGGTTCACTGCCGTAGAGGCAGCCTTAAAGCGGGCCCATATGCTGTCACGCAAATCTTTCGCCACAGGTCCCGTATCACGGAATTCCTGATGCAATTTCTGAAGCTGATGAAAAGCAGAGACCACATCCGGTTCTTCTGCCAAACGTTCTGCGGCCTCACATAAACGGGTTTTTATTTCCAAGTTCTTTTTGAAATCATATTCACGGAACTCATTATTCAGCTTCAGGATATCATAAAACACTTCCACATTATGCTGATAATTATTCCATAACTCATTCACTTTTGTCACAGGAATTAATTTTATGCTATTCCATTCTTGCTGCAATTGTTTGAATTCATTATAATTTCTGTTTGCGTCTTCAGGACTCTCAATCAATGCCTTCAGCTTTTCTATTATGGCCAGCTTTTTCTGGAGATTTTCCTCTTTATGCTGTTCTTGCACCGCAAGCAGCTCGTTACGTCTCTCCTTAATCTCTTTCATGACCGCTTTATAAGCATTTTCTTCCGGATCAGGCTGAGGAACAAAATCGCTTTCTTCACCTCCATTTTCCACAAACGTTTTTTTCGCAGACTCTATCTCCGCCTTATGCAGCTTATAGAAATTCTGCTTCAGGAAATCAAGCTCGGCCTTATTGATACTATCTGTATCCCGGGACAATTCCTTCAAACGTTCTATAACTTCGGCCTTGGAAGACTTTTGTTCAAAAACCGTAGCCTTTTCATTCTTCATATCCGCATTTTCTACTGAAGACATTTGAGAAGTCTCTTCTGATCCTGCTTCTCTTGCGCGTTCGTCCAATGCCTCTGAACTTAGGGTAACATTGGTTTCATGAGAGTCCGTCATTGTTGAAAGCATTTTAAGAAATATTTTTCCAATTCGTTATTTTCTACAAAATAAAGCAATAAAAATATTATTTCATACTATTTTTTCATATTTTTTGTCATTTAAGACAATATTTCCGTTATACCCATATAAATCATCATTCCGATAATGTCATTTGTGATGGATATGAATGGCCCGGTAGCTATGGCGGGATCTATTTTCAATTTTTCCAATGTCATAGGAACCAATGTTCCAAAAATAGAAGCAAACATCACCACTGCGAACAAACTTATGGAAACGGAATATGTAACGGTACTCGTTGCCCCAAAACGAATAAAATTATAGATATATACCAGCATCGATATAATCGTGGCATTAATCAAGGCGACTACAGATTCTTTGGCAATCTGCTCAAAAGTCTTCCCTGCATCCAGCGAACTATTAGCCAAGCCTTGTACAACCAAAGCCGATGACTGGGTCCCTACATTTCCTCCCGTTCCGCCGATTAAAGGGATATACAGGGCCATCTCGGGATGCACGGCAAAAATATTGTCAAAATTACCCAGAATCAAAGAATTGCAGATTCCTCCCATCATCCCGATCAAAAGCCATGGCAAACGGGCACTCGTCTGCCGGAATACATTGTCGTCTGTCTCGACATCTTGTGATAAGCCTGAGGCCAACTGATAATCACGTTCCGCCTGCTCACGCACCTCATCCATCACGTCATCTACCGTAATGCGTCCTACTAACCGTCCGATACTGTCTACAACAGGGACTGCCACAAGGTCGTACTTTTCAATTATCTGCACGACTTCCTCTACAGGAGTGTCAACATGTACAGAAACCGGCTCTTTCTTCATTACATGCTTTACCTTCGACACAGAAGGACTCGTTATCATTTTCTTCAAGGGAAAGACACCTTGCAAGCGTTCATCATCATCTATGACATAGACATAATATATCTCATCCATTTCCTCAGCTTGCAGCCTCATCTCTTTCAGGCATTCAGGCATACTCCAGTTCTCATTGACGGTAACCATTTCCGTACCCATCAATCCGCCGGCGGTATCTTCATCATATTTCAACAAGTCGACAATGTCACCGGCCTGTTCTATATCCTCAATATGCGATAAGATCTCTTCCTGCTTATCCTCGTCCATCTCACGGATAATGTCAACCGCATCATCCGAATCCATATAGTCAACAAAGCGTTTCGCAATAGTTTCTGAGGGCATGATGTCCAGATACTTTTTACGGGCATCCTCATCCATTTCTACAAGAACGTCTGCCGCCTTCTCATTATCCAACTGATGAAAGATAAAACGGGCTTCGTCCGTATCGAGTTCGCTGCACAATTCCGCAATGTCTGCAGGGTGCAGACCCGTCAGTACGTCTTTAAGCCTGTCTACATCTTTCTGCCCGATAAGATCTATAACATGATGAGTCAAATCTTTCTCCAATTCCATATAATCACGCCTCCTTCCGCATATTTTCATTCAAGGTCTTCTCTATCTGATTAGTCAGCTCAATAAACTCCGTTACAGAAAGCTGTTCCGGACGTCTGCTGAAAATCTCACCTGCATACAGTGAGGAATTTTTTCCTAAAACCGGTTTTATAGAATTGCGCAAAGTTTTTCTTCTTTGGTTAAAGGCCGTCTTTACTATCCGTTTAAACATGGCTTCATTGCAACCCAGACTCCGGACACTGTTACGAGTCATACGAATCACGGCGCTTTTTACTTTGGGAGGAGGGTCAAAGGCATTCCTGTCAACGGTAAACAGATATTCCACCTTATACCAAGCCTGAATCAGCACACTCAGAATCCCGTATGTCCTGCTCCCGGGTCCTGAGGCTATGCGTTCCGCTACCTCTTTCTGAATCATTCCCGTGCAACAAGGGATCAAATCTTTATTCTCCAGCATCTTGAAAAATATCTGACTGGAAATATTATAAGGATAATTTCCCGTCAAGACAAAAGGTTGTCCTCCGAACAGTCTCCTTAAATCCATTTTTAAGAAATCATCCTCAATTATATTGTTCTCCAATATCGGGAATTTCTCATGCAAATATGCAACCGACTCAGAATCCAGCTCGACGACTTTTAACTGACGTCTTTTTTGAACAAGATATTGAGTCAGTACCCCCGTACCTGGACCAACCTCCAGAACAGGAAGTCCCTGACAAGCATCTACCGTACCGGCTATGTTTCGTGCAATCTCCAAATTTTTCAAGAAATGCTGTCCGAGAAACTTTTTAGGCTTTACCAGTCTCATATCCGTTTACCTTTATGACTAAATTATACGCGGTTTTGTATATCCTTACTATCTTTGCAACGTTTGCATCGTGCAAATTTACGCAGTTTTGTATAACATAAAACCATTAATCATTGAAAAAGATACTAAACACATCGCTAAAAATCGTTCTCCCCTTCATATTGGGAGGATCTATTTTATACCGCACTTACCGTGATTTTGACCTTTCTAAAATAAAGGATGTCTTCTGGCATCTTAAATGGTCATGGATGTCGATCTCCCTTCTGTTCGGTATATTGAGCCATGTACTACGCGGTTGGCGATGGAAGCAGACATTAGAGCCCATGGGAGAGCATGCAAAACTGAATAATTGCGTAAATGCCATATTCGTTTCCTACGCCAGTAACATGATCATCCCGCGTCTTGGAGAAATCACGCGTTGCGGAATACTGTCAAAATATGACAGGGTGTCTTTCACCAGGGCATTGGGCACAGTTGTTACAGAAAGACTGATAGACTCCTTATGCGTTCTGCTCATTATCAGCGGAACCTTAATGCTGAATATTCATATATTCGATGCCTTTTTTGCAAAAACCGGAAATAAGATTCACTCTGTTTCCGATTTGCTGTTATCCCCGGTTTTATATATAACAGGCGCATCTGCGGCAGCATTTCTATTGCTTATATACCTCCTCGTTCGAAACTTCACGATATTCAGCCGTATAAAAGGCATTATGGCCAATATATGGGAAGGTGTCATGTCATTGCGGCATGTAAGGAACCTGCCGCTCTTTATTTTTTATACCGTTGCCATTTGGGCTTGTTACTTTCTCCATTTCTATCTGACTTTCTATTGTTTCGATTTTTCTGCCGGTTTAGGATGGGCTGCGGGCTTTGCCATGTTTGCGGGCGGAAGTATTGCGGTCTTGGTCCCCGCTCCGAACGGGGCAGGTCCATGGCACTTCGCAGTTATATCAATGATGAGTCTTTATGGGGTGTCTTGGGAAAACGCCGGAATTTTTGCTCTAATCGTGCATGGAATTCAAACATTATTAATAATTTTGTTAGGCATTTACGGATTAGCGGTTTTATTATTCACTAACAAAAAACAATAATTTTATGGACACAATTCTCTCATTGGATCCACAAACTGTGTGGAAACATTTTTACGGACTGACTCAGGTGCCTCGTCCTTCAGGCTATATGAGACCAGTTCAAGACTTTTTGCTGGAATTTGCAAAGAATGCAGGAATAGAGGCTTTTAAAGATGAAACCGGCAACATTATCATGCGCAAGTCTGCCACTCCCGGAATGGAAGGCTGCAAAGGAGTTATCTTGCAAGCACACATGGACATGGTTCCACAAAAGAACAATGATACAACACACGACTTCGAGAAAGACCCGATTGAAACTTACATTGACGGTGAATGGGTAAAGGCCGGGGGTACGACGTTAGGCGCCGACAATGGCATTGGCGTAGCGGCCATTATGGCTGTAATGGAAGATCAAGCGCTCAGACACGGCCCGTTGGAAGCTTTGATTACAATGGATGAGGAAACCGGAATGTATGGAGCCTTCGGATTGAAAAATGATTCTTTGAAAGGAGAAATCCTTCTTAATCTTGATTCTGAAGACGAAGGTGAGCTATACATTGGTTGTGCCGGCGGTGTAGATTTAACAGCAACTCTTCAATACCGGGAAGTTGAGACTGATCCGACACACACCGCCCTGAAAATTTCCTTGAAAGGCTTGAGAGGAGGACATTCCGGCCTGGAAATCAACCAGGGCAGAGCTAATGCCAACAAATTGATGGTACGCTTTGTCCGTGAGGCTATTGTCTCATACAAAGCACGGCTCGTATCATGGAAAGGGGGGAATATGAGAAATGCCATCCCGCGCGAAGCAGACGTTGTATTAACCATTCCAACAGACAAAAGAGAAGAGCTCCTTGAATTGGTCAGGCATTACGAAAATTTATTCAATGAAGAATATCACGCTGTAGAGACACCTGTATCATTCAAGGCCGAACGCACGGATTTGCCTGAAAGTGAAGTCCCTGAAGAAATTCAAGACAACCTGGTCGACACAATTTTCGCATGTCAAGACGGCATTTGCCGTATGATCCCGACTATTCCCGATACTGTTGAGACCTCTTCAAACCTGTCAATTGTCACAATTGAAAAAGGAAAGGCTCAATTCAGTCTGCTAATTCGCAGTTCATCAGAATCTATGAAAGAATATCTTGCAAAATCTCTCGAAAGCTGTTTCTCCATGATCGGTATGAAAGTAGAGCTTAGCGGAAACTATTCCGGATGGAATCCTGATACGGAATCTCCCATCCTGAAAGCCATGGTACAATCATATAAGGATCAGTTCGGAAATGAGCCGGCGGTAAAAGTTGTACATGCCGGACTCGAATGTGGCATCATCGGATCTATTATCCCCGGATTGGACATGATTTCATTTGGACCGACATTGCGTTCACCGCACTCTCCCGACGAGCGGGTATACATTCCCAGTGTCAAAAAATTCTATGAATTTCTTGTCGCCACTTTAGGAAATATTCCTGAAAAAACGAAATAAAGACAGAAACGCAACGGCAAATAATAAAAAGCCGGCCCGATCGCAATGCCTTGAATATGTATCAGCAGACTTTTTGTTGTTTTACCGGATGTCTTCAAACAGCAAAAAAGGCAGAAAAGAAGAAAATCTTTCTGCCTTTTTTGCTGTTTGATTGAGGTTGTTTCAAAAAAATTATGTTTCTGCGGGCGCTTCTTCCGTAACATTTTCTACAGGCGCAGCTGCCGCTTCAGCGGCTTTTTTTTCAGCTACTTTCTTTGCGATTTCTTCGTTTATTTTCTTTTCTGCTTCCAGACGAGCCTTAGCGGCAGCTTTCTTTTCTTCTTCTTGTTTTGCTTTCAATGCGGCCAAACCATTTTGTTTGTCAGCTTTCCATGCATCAAACTTGGCTTTGGCTGCAGCTTCGTCAAAAGCACCTTTCTTTACACCACCCAATAAGTGCTTCATCATGTAAACGCCTTCTTTAGAAAGAATGTTGCGCGCGGTGTCAGTAGGCTGTGCTCCGCAATTAACCCAATACAAAGCACGATCAAATTTCAAATCTACTGTAGAAGGATTGGTGTTAGGGTTATAGGTGCCGATTTTTTCAATAAACCGGCCATCACGCGGAGCTCTTACGTCTGCAATAACAATCGAATAAAACGCATATCCTTTGCGTCCGTTCCTTTGCAATCTGATTTTAGTTGCCATTAAAAAATAGTTTTTAAATTAAAATTGATTTGAATAAGCCAATAACTCGTATTGGCGGATGCAAAGATACAAATTTTATGATATAAATATATAGTCAAACAGAAATATATTGCAAAATACATAATCACTCGAAAGCCAATAGCCACACCGTTATATCTTTTCGCAAGCCGGTTCTGATTGGCTGCAAGGCTGTGTCATCCGTTATCCGCATGCGGAATTAAGAAAAGGCAAGATGAATGAGGAAAGCCGCGCTCCGGTGACGTTTAGTCCAGCAATTTTAAGGCGTTCAGGCTGTCAGGCTCCAGTTGCCGCATGCGCGGCCTGCATGTGTGTCCGGCATCTTTTTTTAAAATTCCGGAAGCAAAGGTACGGACAAAAAAACAAACATCCGGCAAA
>CAYUIJ010000028.1:0-25335 GCA_964444735.1 uncultured Bacteroides sp.
CTGAGGCCGACTGACGTGCCGGAATGGAATGCTGTCAGGATTGAAGCATAATCCCGCCACAGGAAAGCGGTGCCTGCGATGAACCTTTTTTAGGGAGTGTCCGCCTTTGATAGCTACCGCACCGGGTTTCCTGCCGGGCTCATCCGCTGTACGGAAAATATCCGTACCTCCCGTTCATGGCAATCACAAGCCCCTATCTTGTTGTTTATATTTGCCAGATATAAAGATGCGGAAAACACTTGTGATTACCTGTACTTCTTACCGCTTCCTTATCACGGAATCACCCAATAGATTATATTATATAGACAAAAGAGAAGAACAAACTAACTATTCAGCTTAAAAAGTCATTCATTTTTGAGATATTCAAAACATTCGATCAGTTCGGCTACATTAAAATTTTTTAAGTTTATCTTCTAAACAAAACAATATTATTAATCTTAAAAGAAATCCGTTTTCTCATTCAGAATATCGCCCAACAACACATTGGCCAATCTGCTGGCCCCAATACGAAAATATTTATTGTCAAGCCATTCTTTACCCAATACTTCTTTTATAATAGAATAATATATTAAGGCATCGCGTACGGTTCTGACTCCTCCGGAAACCTTAATACCTGCCATGCGCCCAGTCTCCGTGTAATAATCCTTAATGGCTGTACACATTACATACACAGCTTCCGGAGTAGCTACGGCTTCGTCTTTCCCGGTAGAAGTTTTTATGAAGTCCGCTCCCGAATACATGGCCAAAATTGCAGCTTTCTTTATATCCGAGGCGTTCTTCAGTACACTGGTTTCCAAAATAACCTTCAGTTTCTTATCACCGCACAGATCTTTCAATTCTTCCATCTCATCACACATTTCCTCATAATTGCCATTAAGGAACTTTCCAACCGGTAAAACAACATCAATCTCCGTAGCTCCTTCATGCAAGGCCAAAGCCGTTTCGGCTATCTTTACCTCCGTATAGGTCTGTGATGAAGGGAATCCTCCAGAAACGGCTGCCACTTCCACTTCTTCTGCTTCAAGTGACTGGCTTACCAATGCAGAAAAAATAGGATAGGTGCATACGGCGGCCACATTCTTCATATCGGGATAAGTATCCTCAAAAGCATTTACTCTTTCTACCAAATGCAGAATGCTTTCTTCATTATCGGTAATCTTCAAAGAAGTCAGGTCAATGCAATTAAAAAGCAACTGTTTTACATCGGCCGTATTGTTCTTTGCCAATTTTTCCGCTATGATATGCGCTACCTTATGAGCCACAACAGCATCATCCAAATCGGTATCATACTTGCGCAAAGCCATATCGTATTTACTAGGCTGATGCAAATGTTCCTTATCTTCCTCGTCTAAGGATAAGCCAAAATCGTCTGTTCCATCCTTATTCCGGCTATCGGTTTCACTGATGCGAGAATCATATTGAATCTTTTCTTCATGGTGAGAGTTTACGCCTTCTGAATCTTTTTCGTGATTATATTTCATCATTACTTTTGAGTTTTGGGTTATTCTTATGTCTGTCTTTATCTCTGCTTGTCTTTTTCTCCAGATTGCGTTGAAACGCCTCCGTAAGATTCACTCCGGTCTGGTTGGCCAAACAAATCAACACCCATAGTACATCGGCCATTTCATCATCAAGATTGCATTTTTCGCTTTCCTTGAAAGATTGGTCTCCGTATTTGCGTGCTATTACACGTGCCAACTCACCAATTTCTTCGGTAAGAACTGTCATGTTGGTCAGCTCACTGAAATACCTGACCCCATAAGTTTTTATCCAGTCATCAACTGTTTTTTGAGCTTCATCAAGTGTCATTATTCTTTGTTTTTAGTATCTATCAGGATTGTTACAGGACCGTCATTAAGCAATTCCACCTTCATATCTGCGCCAAAAGTACCTGTTGATACAGGCTTGCCCAAATCAATCCCCATTTGGGCACAGAAAGCCTCATAAAGCGGAATGGAGATATCGGGCCTGGCCGCCTTGATATACGAAGGCCTATTTCCTTTTTTGGTTGAAGCATGTAATGTAAACTGACTGACAACCAAAATATCTCCTCCGGTATCAAGGATAGAACGATTCATAACCCCGCTTTCATCATCAAAAATCCTCAAATTTACGATTTTCTTGCATAACCAGTCTATATCATTCTGATTATCAGAATTTTCAATACCAACTAACACTAATAGTCCACCTTGTATTGCCGATTTCAGATTACCGCCAATTGTTACAGAGGCATATCTTACACGTTGTATCACTACTCGCATAGGTGTCTAAATTTTAACAGTGCAAAGATAGTAAATAATGTGAGTCCCATGAATTCAAAATAATGAAAGTTGTGTATCTGCGGTCCTTTGGAGCCGAATGCACGGTTCCTTTGGGAACAGCAGTATGCCGGTGTATTGTTTCACGTGGAACATTGATGCGTCATCGTCTTATCAAAACCAATAAAATGTTAATATCACTAGGGGATATTCCTGGTATACGGCTGGCCTGTGCCAACGTTTCCGGGTCAATCTTGGCCAGCTTTTGGCGGGCTTCGGTAGACAAAGAGTTAAGAGATGTATAGTTAAACCTGCCTTTTATTTTTATATCCTCCAGATGTCGCATCTTTTCTGCAATCATTCGTTCGCGATCAATATATCCCCGATATTTCATACGCACTTCCGCGGCTTCTAACGTTTCATCCTTTCTCTCCGTTATCTGGTCAAGTAATCTTTTGAAAGCAGAAACATGCTCTGCAATGTTATTCAACGTTATCTGCGGACGATTAATCAAATCAATAAGCTTACATCCATGACGCAGCGGAGTTGTTCCCAATTGTTCCAATGCGGAGTTTATCAAGTCTGCCTTAATTGAATAAGTTTCGGCAAACTTAATGATACGTTCCACATCATCACGCTTCCTGCACAAACGATCATAGCGTTCATGCTTTGCCAATCCCAATTTATAGGCACGTTCAGTAAGACGCATATCGGCATCATCCTGCCGTAACAATATACGATATTCTGCACGCGATGTAAACATTCGATAAGGCTCGTCAACTCCTTTTGTTACCAAGTCATCAATCAACACCCCGATATAGGCTTCGTCACGCTGAAGAACGAAAGATTCCCCACCAACGCAATTAATGGCGGCATTAATACCCGCTACCAATCCTTGCCCGGCAGCTTCTTCATAACCGGTAGTCCCATTTACTTGTCCGGCAAAAAACATATTCTTTACTATCTTCGACTCTAAAGTATGTTTCAATTGGATAGGATCGAAATAATCATATTCAATGGCATATCCCGGACGGTATACAACCAAATCACGAAAAGCCGGGATCTTCTTCAATGCTGCAATCTGAATATCAACAGGCAGAGATGAAGAAAATCCATTCAAATAAAGCTCACGCGTAGTCTCACCCTCAGGTTCCAGGAAAAGTTGATGCTGTTCCTTATCAGGGAAAGTTACAATCTTTGATTCAATGCTCGGACAATAACGTGGCCCTACGCTCTTTATTTGCCCATTAAATAAAGGAGAATCGGGCAGACCGTTTTTCAGGATTTCATGCACTTCCGGATTCGTAAAGCAGGTCCAACACTGAAGCTGTCTCAACTTTCGAGGCTCACTCATAAAAGAGAAAGAATGGAAATTGTTCTCACCATCCTGTGTATCCATCAAATCATAATGAACACTACGCCCGTCTATACGTACCGGAGTACCGGTCTTCATTCGTCCGTATGAAATTCCATTTCGAGCAATTGACTCTGTAAGCCCATGAGAAGCCAATTCGGCCACACGCCCTCCCGGAAGTCGTACGCAGCCAAAGTGCATCAATCCGTTTAGAAAAGTACCTGTAGTAATTACAACGGACTTTGCATGAAAAACTACTTCCAATTGTGTTTTCACACCAATTGCCTCGCCATTCTCTACCAATACCTCAGTTACCGTATCCTGCCATATATTAAGATTGGGAATATTCTCAAGAATTTCTCTCCAAACCCATATAAACTTCCCGCGATCACATTGGGCACGCGGACTCCACATAGCAGGTCCTTTCGAACGGTTTAACATGCGAAACTGTATAGCCGTACTATCGGTTACCAATCCCATGTAGCCGCCAAGCGCATCAATCTCACGAACAATCTGCCCTTTCGCTATTCCCCCCACAGCAGGATTACAGCTCATCTGAGCAATCTTGTTCATGTCCATTGTTATCAGGCAGATTTTTGCACCTAAATTAGCAGCCGCAGCCGCAGCCTCACAACCGGCATGACCAGCACCGATTACAACCACATCATAATAAAATTCCATCTTATCTTTTATTTCTCTTTTTAGAAGTCGTAAAATGTGCAGGAATGATTTCATGATTAAACCTGCATCCCCATGAATACCCGTCAAATTAAAGATATGCCAGAATACTCCGGCTGACCAACGCGGCTGATATAAACAGCGGCAAGTTATAGAAAAAATCACAGACAAGCAAGAAAAAACGGAAATATGGTCTTGAAGAAATAAACGGACGCTATTCCGCGCATCAGCAGACGGAATCCGCCGGAGGAAGCTTCATCGTGACTCCCCCCCCCCTGAGAGGCAGACGGTGTGTCTCTGTCAAGGGGGAAATCATGAGCATGTCACACAACTTGTGACGAAAGACGGCCGGAGGGGAAGAATGTCCGGTCATGAGAATAACGGACACCGGAATGTAAAAAAAACGTCCCGGCAGGCAAAAACACCCGCTGAAAGAGAATGCCGTGACGCCTTGCCCGGACGGGCATGCCGGGAATCCTGCCGGATTGCGGAGAGGACATCCGTATGGCCGGAGAATTACAGAATTCCGGGCCTTGATAATGAGTTCTCCCCCGCTGAACCGAAGTCCTCGCCCGATATCACGCCTTGAAATAGCGGAAAGCCAAAATTCACTTTATCTGCCTCCCGTAACAACGGAGATCAGTCTCGGGAACCGGCAATGCAGCAACACATACGCCCCGATACCAATGGCCAGTATGATCATTGGCAACAGCACATAGCCCAATAGCAGTGTTCCGGTTGTTACGGGAAGAAATTTTACCCACATCTTGCACAACAACGCGATCCACATTCCGTGGTATGCATAAATGAAAAATGAACTCCCTGACAGAACGGCATTCGTATGCAGCCGGTTCCGTTCCAACCCGTAAGTCACCCAACCGACAACGGCCGCCATACCAATCAAAATACCGCATTTGTGCATGCAGGAATGTATTGCGGATTCCCGAAACCACAGGAAAGTGTTGATGATAAGTACAAGCAAATAAAGCCCGCCCGTCCATTTCCTTATATTCATCGTGTCTGTGGCGAAGTCATGTACGGATATGCGGTACCAACCGCCGAGTGCGAAAAAGAAAAGGGCGACTGAGGATAAGCCTGCGGGCATGGCCGGAAATCCGGAAATCCACATTATGCCCAATATCAAAATACCCGCTGTTTTCAGATAGCGAATCAACAGAAAAACAAGCGGAGAAATGATGACGGTCACAATTAAATCACGCAGAAACCAAAATTGGTAGCATACTGGTTTACCCTCCGCTCTATCCCAAAAAGCGTGTAAATAATCCGTAAATGTATATTCTATTACCGGCTTATTGGCACCAGACGCCAATCCAGGTATAAAGACTTGCATGGCGACGTACAGCAGAAGAACAACAATATTCCAAAACAGATAAGGAACAACGAGCGAATAAAAGCGTTTTTTCAGTTTAGCCTGATAGGCAGAAAAGGAGAAAGGACTGAGATGGGAGAAAAAGAGGAAACCGGAAAAGAAAAAGAAAAGTGGAACGGCCATGCGGGCGATCTCATCGGAAAACAAATGAAATACAACGGAATACAAGATGTGATCCGATGTAACCATTTGCTCACCGCCAATCACAACTTCATGCAGTTCTGTATGTATCAAAACTACCCCCCCCCATTAGGGGAAATCGCAGAAAATCAATTACTTGCGACCAAATTGGCTTCTTTGGAAGATTCATTGTCATTGTTAGATTATTTAATTATTAAAAGATTTTTGCTTGTCAAATTGACGAATCCGCCAGCGGACTACCCTTTAGAATGACTTGTATGAAGCACCGCTCAAAAATTCTGACTCACGTTTCTTCTGTGCCTGAAAGCGTTCGTTTTCGGCTTTTATACGCTCTTGATCGGCCAACGCACCGGCCAGTTCTTTTTCCTTGTCATGCGTCATCTGTGATGAATAGTGAAACAGCAGAGGGGCTCCCCATATAATCATCTGCAGATAGCCGGCATATACCGAAAGGACATAAAACAGGAACTTCAGCACTCCGTAGTAGGCCGGCAAATGAATCACCTCACCGTCTTGCGCTTCCAAAGCCGAAAAGTAATCAATGATGAGCGTAATGGCTACAGGCAACGAGCATACTATTCCGAACATTCCGGCCAGAATCATTCCCAGCATACAGATGCCAAAACCGGATCCCCACGATGGTGTGCCCTTGCGAACGGCCATCATGAACGCATTCCATAACGGATTGCTCTCCATGATATAGAAGCAGGGGAATATGACCATAATCACACCCAAATATATCCATAACGGAATTACGATCAGCATAGTCCACACACTTAATGTCATCAGCATGATACCCAATGCTGTAAGTATCACGATAAAGAATACCATGAACAAGAGGCACAGAAAGAACCGCCATATATCACGGCGCGTCCACGCAAACCATGCACCTATGCTCATCAACGGCACATAGCCCAGCATACTGTACTTGCGGAACATACCGAATGCCAGAGCACCCCACAACACGGATCCTGCAAACGCTACCAGCCCTATGAACACTATCTGAACCGCCACCGCACCGAAAGCCTGCAATGTTTCAGAAGTCCTGCCCGCCATGATGATGAATTCCATCACCGAATCGGCATACACATCGTAAACCAATGCTTGTATAAGCGAAACAGGGAGTAACACCCAAAGACTGGTTCTGAGGATGACTTTCATATTCCTGGTCAGGAATTTAAAACCCTCAGACAAACGGTCCGAAAAGCCACGGTATTTGTAAAATACCATTAAATGTCCTATACTGTCCATTTTTTAATATTAAAAATATACCTAATATATAGGCAAAAGTAAGTAATTTCAATAACTTTACAAGAGACAGAGTATTAATTTTTTAACTGTAACATCAAAACATATTTATAAACCTATGATAAAAAGGGGATTCATAAGATGCGGTTACGTAAACGAAAAAGGGAAGGTAACGGTATTCAACAAGGCGGAAAGATCGGGAAGTGACGGCCGTGATGAGCCGGACGAGAGAAAAGGCAAAATCACATGCCGGATGCCATAACATGGCATCCGGCACATCAGTGCGCAGAACTTATCAATGGCCCAGGAGTGAACGCCGTTTATCAGCCACACCCCTATCATCGCCACGAAAGCCGGGAGACCGATCTGCAAAAAAACTCATGACGGATCTGTGAAAACCGCGCACATACAAACCGCACGTCAAAAGGAACGGATGTACTCGAACCCGAAAGACATAGCAGCCATCGGACTATCGGTGAACATCGCACTCCATACACAAAAAAGACGGAATGAGCCAAGTTTCAAGGACTCAGAGAACATTCAGCATCTGATCATCAAAGCGGTGGAAAAACTTTTGCAAAAACAAACCGATACGCGTGACAGAAAAAGCGCGGGATCCAAGAAACAAAAACAAAAAACGAAAAGAGAACCGAACACGAAAAAACAAATTCAATATACCCGCACTTCAATGATCATACGTTTCACCATCATATCCGTCCTGACAATGGCCGCCCTGCATCTGTCGGCCGTCTGTGCCCAAACACCCGGCACCGACTCTATGCGCATATCGGCCGACAGTATTCAGACTCCCAAGAAAAAGAGCTGGCTGGCAAAAGCCGCAGATTTTTTTGACTTCAATAATCCCGACCCGCGCTACATCAGCCCAAACCTGTATAACTTTACGTTCATGCTCAACATGTCGAGTTCTTACGAGCATTACAAGATAGCCAGCACGGGCGGACATGAGCAGAGCATCAGCTTTGCACCGGGCTCCAGCCGCAAACTAGGTGCCTATTTCGGATGGAGATGGATATTCCTCGGATGGTCGATCGATATGGACAATATCTTCGGGAACAGGCAGGGCAAGAGCAAAAAAACGGAGTATAACCTGAGTCTTTATAGTGCCAAAGTAGGAATGGACTTCTATTACCTGAAGAGCGGAAATAACTTCAAGGCGAAAAATCTGTCCGGGTTTGAGAATATCGGGAGTCAGGACATTGGGAAAGAATTCCGCTTCGATGGTCTGAAAGTGAACATGATGGGCATCAATGCATATTATATTTTCAATAACCGACACTTCTCGTATCCGGCAGCTTTCAGCCAGTCTACCAACCAGCGCAAAAGTGCGGGATCGTTTCTTTCGGGCTTCTCCTACTCTACACACAAGCTCACGTTTGACTACAGGCAGCTGCCACCCGAACTGATAAGCCAACTGAATCCGATCCTGCGCTTCCAGAATATACAGTATCATGACTATAGCCTCAACTTCGGCTATGCCTACAACTGGGTGTTTGCCAAGAATTGCCTGGCATGCCTCTCGGTCACTCCGGCCATCGCCTACAAGAAAGCCGGTATCACCTCGAAAGAAGAGGGATATGATGCCGAAACGTATCATAGTGTCAACTTCGATGTGATCACCCGCGCGGCTGTCGTATACAACAATGCCAAATATTATGCGGGTGTCTCACTCCTGGCTCATACATACGACTATCATAAGAATAGATTCTGGATAAACAATACGTATGGTATATTACAGATATACGTGGGCTTCAACTTCAACAAGAAAAAGGAATTCAGAAACAGATAACCCTTTTCTCCGCAATGCGACAAAAACATCATCCGTATTTCATGAAAAGCAACCTCGCCCAGACAGGACTTTGTCTCATGAATTTAATGAAATTAAAAACACAACTTCACACGCGAGGAATGTGAAAAAAGAATGTATTCAAGCTATTGATACTCCAAAAAAAATAAAACGCAAGGCCGGATCTTTTTCCAGCCTGTTTGTTACAAATTTTACATTCTGTATTCTTCTCCTTACGTGCCAGGCATTATTCTTCATCGGCAAACATGGGATCCCATGCCGGCAATTTGACAGGATTCTCGTTCTTGAGCAAATCAAGCACCTTGACCGGAACGTATTTTTTGTTGACCACCAGACGGAACATGTATTCGTCAAACCATTGGTCGGTCATAATCAGATGCCCCTTGTATCCGGTCAGCCCCCAGCTGTTCTCAACCATCCATTTTTTTGGCTTCCCGTTAGCATCGAGGTCAACGGCCATCAGAGTCATGGCATGGGTAGAACCGCTTGCAAAGGTTTGGATGCGTTGTTTTTTGTCCATACCGAAAGTGGTTCCGAACAAAGAGTCATAATCAAAGTTGTTGATATCAAGTATTCCGTTCTCACGATTCAGGAACTTGCCCACATCGCATGAGAAATACATCATGGTGCTATCCTTGATAGAAGCAATGGCCATCGGCTTAATTTCGTCTACGGGAAGGTTTACATACAACCAGTTGTGTCCGTCATAAGTATGGCGGTCAAAATCTATCTCATACACTTTCCAGTAAGGACGTGAGGGGTCATTCATCACCATGATATAATCGTTTACATAATCTTCGTTGACAAATTCCTTGAAGAACGATTGGGGAGTATAGGCTTTCACTTCTCCACGCGGCTTTCCATCGGCATCGCGCATCACCCACTCAAACGAAGTCGTTGGTTCACCCATACAGAGCGCAAGCATGCGGTATACGGTTCCCAGCATCTTGGTCTTGGCTTTCTCAAGCTCGGCTGGTCTGGCTCCGTTGGCAGCCTTCTCACGGAGTTGCAATCCGAACTCACGCAGTTTCAGCTTGATGAAGCCGACCATCTGCGCGGTATTGTCACTGCTGAAAGTTTCGGGCATCACCTCTTTGGGTACTACTCCATACTTGCCCACGATGTCCATGATTCCGGTAAATTGTCCGCCATCGCTCAGAGGGTTCTTGAACAGATACTCTACCTCGCGGCTGGTTATCGGCTTCCTGCCAGTATCAATGATTCCCTGAAGAAAGAGGTTTGATTTCTCAAGTTGGTCCCAGAAGAAATTATAGCTTTGTGAAAATTCAAGTGAGGGAAGGTTATACTTGGCCATCATCTTTGAACGAATCACGTTCAGACCGGTAAACAACCAGCAACGGCCAGATGTCTTCTGGTCGGTTATTCCACGCGAAATCACCTTGTCACTAAAATAAGTGTCAATATTGGCTTTGTTCTCACGGTTCACGGCCAACACACGGATGTCATTGGCCGTAATCGCATTCATCAGTGCCTTGTCTGAGGGAGTGCCAGTATATGCTTTCTTGATTTCGCGAAGCATATCGTCCGAAATTCCTCCGTTTTGTGCTTGCATACCATAAAACATACAAGTAAGCAGACATGCCGAAAGGATAGATTTTTTCATAGGTTAAAATTATTTTTCTATAGTTTTTGCAAACTTAAAAAGAATATACCTCTTCACATAACTTTTTACGTTTTTTTCGAACCATTTCAATATAAAAGAACAGAAAAAGGTTTCCGCATTTACGCATACAAATTAGTTTTCGTACTTTTGCCTTTAGACAACCTAACAGACATAAGCTATCAAAAAACTCAATAACATCATACGGGTTGGCCTCATCTGCATAGTCAGTCTTTATGTGGCCGTTATGGTTTTGCTGAACATCCCATACGTTCAGCAGAAAATAGCGTTGCTGGTTTCCATGGAGTTAGGCAGTCTGCTCCATACCGAAGTATCCGTCAAGCGGGTCAATCTGGGACTTTTTAACC
The DNA here is from genome assembly GCA_964444735.1 of uncultured Bacteroides sp. Lineage (GTDB taxonomy): Bacteria > Bacteroidota > Bacteroidia > Bacteroidales > Bacteroidaceae > Phocaeicola_A. The sequence goes on from CAYUIJ010000028.1 coordinate 10,884, forward strand.
GTATCATTGTAGATGATATACACATCGCTGACCAGCAAAGAGACACTCTCTTAGAGATTCCGCGTCTGTCGGCCAAATTCGATCTGGGCGAACTGGCAAGAAGCAGACTTGTCATTCATAACATACAGCTCTATAATGGGCAAATCAATCTCTCTCAAAAAGATTCGTTGAGCCAACCCAATTACTGGTTTATCATCGATGCCTTGTCATCCGATGATACTACCCGAACTTCGGGAGATATCAACCTGCGCATCAACTCAATACTTATCAGGCACTCACGCATCCGGTATGATCTTCTCTCCTCCGAAAAGACTCCGGGCATATTCAATCCCGGCCATATCGATCTTGACGGGCTGGGAGTCAACATCTCACTCAAGGCTTTACTCAGCGACTCTATCAATACTACCATACGCCAACTGAGCTTCAATGAAAACAACAGTCAGTTTGCCTTGAAAAATCTGGCTTTCAAGCTTGTGGCCAACCGTGAGGCATTCACCATCTCACGGCTCAATCTGGAACTTCCATCCTCAAAAATAAAACTCGACACTCTGAATGCCACGTATGACTTCAACGCAAAGGATGTACTGAAAACCTTTCAGTTTAAAGGAGATATAAACGATTCTTACATCACTTTACAGGACCTGAAGTGTTTTATTCCCTCTATGGAGCATTTCGCTGACCGGATAAACCTGAACGCGAAGATAAGCGGAAACGCTCAGGAAATCATGCTCTCGAAATTCAAATTCAACTCAGACAATAATGACATTCTGGCAGAATCGGATTGCCGTGTCCGCTATCCGTTCAATCCAGAAATGAGTTTCATTGACTGTAATATACCCGTGTTCACCGTCAACGGTACCGGCATGCGCTTTCTCGCACGGAATATGCAGACAAAAGCATCGCCCGTCATTACACGTCTGGGCAACGTCTCGTTCAAAGGATACATGAGGGGAATGTTCAAAAACTTACAGATGAAAGGCTCTTTCCATTGCGGACTTGGATCGCTCACCAGTGACCTGACCCTGAACATCAATGAAGGAAATGTGAAAAGCATTCAGGGATATCTGAAAACGGAAAGTTTCGAACTCGGCCGGCTTATAAGCAACAATGATCTGGGCTCTATAGCCCTGAATCTGAATATCAGCGGAAAAAAGATAAATCAGACACGGCCGGAAATCAATATTCATGGAACCATCCCGTACTTTGAATACAAGAAGTATTATTATAGCCGGATAGATATTAATGCTGCCTGTCAGAACGGAGGATACAAGGGACAACTTGCCATAAACGACCCGAACGTGAACATACATATAAAAGGCGATATCAATACCAGCCACCCCCGCTCTACGTGTAACATACAAGCCATCATTGACCATCTGAAACCGAACGCACTGAATCTGACCAGACAATATGGCAATACGGATTTCTCGGGGAAAATACAGGCCAGCCTGAACGGTACGGATCTGGACAACATAACGGGGATGGTACAGATAGACAGCATGATTATGATATCACCGGAAAAGTATTATTATCTAAACCGGTTCAACCTGACCTCACAACTCAAGGAAGAAAACCAACGGGAGATATCCGTATCGTCAGATTTCCTCAACGGAAAAGCTACCGGACACTTCAAGTTCTCAACTTTGACAAATGGGTTTAAGAGCTTGCTGAGCAATTATCTCCCTTCGTTCATCAAGGCTATCCATCAAACGGACAACAATAAAAGAAAAAGCAGCAACCAGCTGGAGTTTGACTTTTATGTCAAGAATACGGACATCATGGGCAAAGTATTTCAAATACCGCTCACCATTCATAGTGCGGGGACACTCAAGGGTTTCTTCAACGAACGGAATAACCGGATCAAACTGGAGGGATATTTCCCCGGCTTCACGTATGACAACACGCTCTATGAATCGGGCATGATTCTCCTTGATAATCCACAAGACGAGTTACAGGCCTTTGCACGCATCACCAAGCAAATGGAGGATGAAGCCAAGGTAAACCTCTCTCTGAAAATATCAGCATACGATGACCGTCTGACCACTTCTGTCAACTGGGGAAACAATACGGACATTACGTATAGCGGACAATTCTCCGCCATCACCAACTTCTACAAACCGGCATCGCCCGAAAACAAATTCATACATGCCCGTGTAAACATCCAACCGTCAGACATTATCATCAATGACAGTATATGGCACTTGCGCCAATCGCACATCGTGATAGATTCAAGCCGGATAGCTGTCAACAATTTCTGTTTCGAACATGACAGGCAATACTTGCGCATAAACGGAAATCTGACGAAAGAAAGCTCAGATATTCTGGCCGTCAGCCTGAATAACATCCAGCTGGAGTATATCTTTGATATTCTTCAGTTCCATCCCGCCGATTTCCGGGGAATGGCCAGCGGAAGAGCCGTTGTAACGCAAGCGCTCAAAAACCCTTCGCTTAATGCCGCCCTAAGGATAAAGGACTTTGCCTTTAACAAAGGTGTCATGGGCAATATGGATATCAAAGGACTATGGAACGAAGAGGAAGGAAACATACACCTTGATGCCGATATACGAAAGGGAGAGCATTCACGTACTACGGTTACAGGATTTGTATCACTCCAAAGAGACAGTCTGGACTTTCGCATCAATACGCAAAACAGCAATCTGGAATTCTTGAATGAATATACCGCAGACCTATTCGATAAAGTAACAGGAGAAATATCAGGTCCTCTACACCTGTATGGCCCGTTTGGCCGACTCAACCTTTTGGGCCATATCAAAGGGAACGCCCGTGCCAAAGTAGGCGTTTTGCGTACGGAGTATGCCTTGCGTCTCGACTCGGTAAGCTTCTACCATAATGCCATCGAATTTCATAAGGCATCCATGAAAGATAAGGATAACAACAATGGCGAGATAACCGGAACACTCGCACACGATCATTTGGGTGATTTCAACTATGACTTTACGTTCAATACAAACAACCTGCTTCTTTATGATGCCCCAAGTGATACGGAAGCATCCATATACGGAAGTTTTTACGGAACGGGCATCATTCAGCTTCACGGATGGGGAAACGAGCTTAACATAGACTCAAACATTCGCACTGGCACAAACACACGATTCATCTACAATATGGAAAGTGCCGATGACATTACCGATAATAAATTCGTTACGTTTGTTGACAAAACACCACGTCCCCAATGGAAAGATGAAAAAAACGACACGAAAGATATTCCTAAGGGAAATGACTTGGAAGAAGAAAACACGAACATTCATATCAACGCACAATTGGAGGTTACCCCAGATGCCGATGTAAAAGTGATTCTTGACCCCGTATCGGATGACTATGCCATAGCACGGGGAAGAGGAAACTTCCAGACAAGTTATTTCAATAAAGGCGACTTCAGACTATATGGAACTTATACGATAGATCACGGAAAATACAAACTCAGTCTGCAAGATGTGATACACAAGGAGTTTATCTTCCAACCCGGAGGGAGCATAGCCTTTAGCGGACTGCCTGAAAGCGGAAACATGAACTTGCAAGCCGTATATACCGTAAACTCGGCCTCCCTGAAAGACTTGGCTCCAAACGCCACATTCAACCAGAATTCGGTCAAGGTAAACTGTATTCTGAACCTGAGCGGCAACCTGGCCACACCCGCCATTCATTTTGACTTGGAACTTCCAAACGTAGACGAAAAAGAACGTGATATTGTAAAGAGCTATATCAGTACGGACGAACAGATGGAAATGCAAATCATCTACCTTTTAGGTATCGGACGTTTCTATACCTATGATTACAACAATAATACCAATGATGGCAATAACGGACAGTCATCGGCCATGAACTCATTGCTTTCTTCCACTCTATCGGGGCAATTGAACAGCATGCTATCAAACGTTATCAATAGCAACAAGTGGAATTTTGAAACGAACCTGAGCACTGGCGACAAGGGATGGACCGATATGGAAATAGAAGGCATGCTCTCGGGGCGGCTGCTCAATAACCGCCTCTTCATCAACGGAAACTTCGGATATCGGGAGAACCAGATGTCTACCACCAACTTTATCGGTGATTTCGATGTGCAATGGCTGCTTACTCCTTCGGGAGATATCAGTCTGAAGGGATATAACCAGACCAATGACCACTATTTCTCAAAAACCACCCTCTCCACACAAGGCATAGGTATCTTATTCAAACGTGACTTCACGCATTGGAAAGAACTCTTCTCACAAAAAGACAAGAAAAAAAAGGAAAATGATACCATCCCATCGAAAAAACAAAAGAAAGAAAAAAAGAAAAAGAAGAAACAATAAACCATTACCTCATGCACATAGAAGGCGCTCTTCTTCAGTCTTGATATTTTCTCATCATAGCTCCCTATAAAAAACAACCGAAATTTAACACGCTGTGTAATGCCGCACATTTATTTTTGCGCCAAAATAGGCCAATAATAAATATAAACTGTTGTTCTGTAAAACTTTTCGGTTATTCCCAAACAAGGGATATGCGCATGAGCCAAAAGGCACTTTACCACTGCGCCGGGCCATGGAAAGCCTGTACAGACAGCGGGGCGGAACCTTCCGCCGCATTCTTTTCATGGCGGTGTCATCAATGCCATTCGGGCCCGGATCAGGCCGTTTCAACAGTCGGCTTGCTCTGGTTCGGACAGACTTTGTCTGAATCCCTTTTCCTTAACGGCATACAGTCTGCCGCCAAGGTGTGAGACAACATGAGAAACCCGCTGATGACACAGCCGGTAAAATCCCGTACAACGGATTCATTGCCCATACGCTTTTCTGCTTTCTTTGAGAAAATACCCCTCCATTGATGTCTGCCTCATCAATGACGGCCGGCCGAATATGTTTTTAATCCGTACCAGGCTCACGCTATTAAAATAAAATGAGAAATATTTTCCTGATCTCTAACTACGCTATCTCAACCTGTCAGCAGCCCTTACCAGCCGTTCATCCTTACGAATTCCGCGAATGGCTGACAGATTAAAGAAAACAGCAATCAAGGGGAGCACACATCCCGTACTGCAATGAAAGACCGCAGAACCAAGCTGCTTCTTATACACCATTGCGAATGCGACAAAAACAGCATACCACCCTATAATTAACAAGATATTAAATACAGTCAGGCGCACCTGTAGTTTACGGTTCTTGTATAAAAAGACAGTTGCCAAAGCGATGATGGCAGAAAGCAGGGCTATGACAAACAGTCCCCCGCAGGATCCATCATGCCCCACTCCTGCAATGTCAATACCTAAAGCACGCCATGAAGAAACGCCTCCATCCACTCCGGTATAGATCCCTAACGGCAAGCTTGTCACTACCCCCATCAAAACCACCACCAACAACAGATAAACACTTTGTATGCGCTGAATCATAATCCTTGTGTGTAAAAGAGATAGATTGGCCCGTTCGTTTTACTGCAACTTTTCCTTAGCAGGATTCCTGTAGTATACCTTGCCTTCTACATATTCCTGAGTCGCTATCAATGTCGGCTTAGGCAACTTTTCATAATAGCGTGAGATCTCAGTTTGCTCTCTGTTTTCAGAAATTTCATCCAGACTGTCATTATATGAAGCAAACTCCTTCAATTTCTTTGACAGGTCATTCTTAATCTCCACTGCTATCTGGTTTGCACGCTTACCGATAATAGCTACCGTTTCATAGATATTACCGGTATCTTCACACAACTTCATCAAATCACGTGTCACCGTAATAGTAGGGGCTTTTGTTTTTCTGTAATCCATAGTTTTTTTAATTCTGTTATTATTTCAGTTTTTAATATTCTTGTTTGCCGCCTGGAACATTTTTTCTACATCTTTGATGTATTTACTTTCAGGAAATTCGTTTTTAAAAGCATAATATTCATCTACCACGTCACGAAAACGCTCCTCCTGTTTTTCCAATACGCTTTCCAAAGCCATCTTGTATTTTGCCTGTACAATCAGAAAAGAAAGATCCTCACGCCTTTTGGCATACGGAAAATCCTGCAAGGCATTTTGAGCGGTAATAACACATGACTCATAGTTATTACCCATATAATTTCCCAAATTGTAATACAACCGCGCCGAAAGGTATTCTTTTTCAACCAGCTTATCCTGCAGCTCGAACATCATGTTCTGTGCATCATCCTTGTACCCGCTTGTCGGATAATATTCACAAAACATTTGTATTTCACTGATTGCGTTGAACGTACTTGTCTGATCCAGCTGCGGTTCCGGCGTATCATTATACAAAGCTCTGCAAGTGTAATAACGGGCTAATTCTGTAAATTCACCATGCGGATAAGCGGTATAGTATTTTTTAAACGTGGAAGAAGCTTCTATCCAGTCTTCCTGTCCGTAATAGCACATGGCAAGCATATAAAGAGACTCCTCGGCCTTTGCACTCCCTTTCAGAGCCGTAATCATATCGGCCAATACCACAGAAGCCTTATTATACTGTCCGCTAAAAAAATATTCTTTGGCGGCCTCATACCGATAGGAATAGTCCTGGCTCTTTAAAACCTTGTTATAATCATTGCATGACGACAACACACATGCAGAAGCCAAGGCCATAATAATTATACTTTTCCTCATCTTATTCCAAAATATTGTGCAAATTTACAGAGAAACGCCGGATTATACAATGAATCCATGTTTTTTAATACAAATTTATGCCCGTGTATCAAAAAATCACCTGATCTTTTGTTTTTTCCCTTTTAGAATATCCTCAAGCTTTATCAATTCGTCACGATATTGGGCGGCCTCTATAAAATCCAGTTTCTTTGCCGCATCCTGCATTTGCCTGCGGGTACGCTCTATGCTTTTCTCCAATTGCGGAACAGACATATGTTCTATTACCGGATCGGCTGCCGCCATATTAAACGATGGCTCAATATGCTCTTTTGATACAGAAGGGGCCGTTCCGGAAACTTCCGCCGCATCAAGCAAGGCTGTCATACGCCCTTTCCTGATTTGCCGGGGAGTTATTCCATGCGCCTCGTTATAGGCCAGCTGTTTGGCACGCCGCCGGTTGGTTTCATCAATGGTCTGCTGCATGCTGCCGGTTATCTTATCGGCATACATGATTACCTTGCCATGCACATTACGCGCGGCACGTCCGGCAGTCTGTGTCAAAGAACGGTGACTCCGCAAAAAACCCTCCTTGTCAGCATCAAGAATTGCCACCAAAGACACTTCGGGCAAATCCAAGCCTTCACGAAGCAAGTTTACTCCTACCAAGACATCATACAGTCCCTGCCGCAAATCGTCCATAATCTTCACCCTTTCCAGTGTATCCACATCGCTATGAATATAATTGCATCTTATATTGTTACGCAGCAAATAGTCTGCCAGCTCTTCCGCCATCCTCTTTGTCAGAGTAGTCACAAGAATGCGTTCGTCCTGCTCTATACGCTGCCGTATTTCCTCCATTAAATCGTCTATCTGATTCAGGCTTGGACGCACTTCAATGATCGGATCCAGAAGTCCGGTAGGCCTGATTACCTGTTCCACGACAATGCCTTCGCTTTTCATAAGCTCATAATCGGCCGGAGTCGCACTGACATAAATTACCTGTTTCGCCATTTCCTCAAACTCTCCAAACTTCAGCGGGCGGTTATCCAGTGCCGCAGGCAAACGGAAGCCATACTCTACCAGATTGGTCTTTCGTGCACGATCACCTCCATACATGGCCCGGATCTGGGGTATGCTAACATGGCTTTCATCTATTACCATCAAAAAATCTTCCGGGAAAAAGTCCAATAAGCAATAAGGTCTTGTCCCCGCCTCTCTCCCGTCGAAATAACGGGAATAGTTTTCAATTCCCTGGCAATGTCCCAACTCACGAATCATTTCCATGTCATAGGTCACACGCTCATAAAGCCGCTTTGCTTCAAACGTTTTTCCTGTCTCTTTGAAATATTCCGTCTGTTTGGTCAAATCATCTTCTATCTGGCGGATGGCCTTCAATGTGCTTTCTTTGGTTGTCATAAACAGGCTGGCCGGATATATCCTGTATTCGTCAAATCCGGAAATCCTACGTGCGCTTTCCGCATTGACTTCTTCTATGGCATCAATTTCATCATCCCAAAATACTACCCTCAGCAAATTGTCACTATAAGCCAGGCAGATGTCTACCGTATCACCTTTCACACGGAAAGATCCGCGGTTAAGTTCCAAATCATTACGGATATACAGACTGTCGACCAGCCGGCGGAGAAACACATTACGGTCCAGTTTCTGCCTGCAACGAATATCAATGACATTATTGTAGAAATCGGCAGGATTTCCCATACCATATATACACGAAACCGATGATACGATAACAACATCTTTACGTCCGGACAGCAAAGCCGAGGTGGCAGCCAGCCTTAATTTGTCAATCTCATCGTTTATGGCAAGATCCTTTTCTATATAGGTATCAGTCGATGGCAAATATGCTTCCGGCTGATAATAATCATAGTATGATACATAATATTCTACGGCATTGTTCGGGAAAAATCCCTTAAACTCGCCATAAAGCTGTGCCGCCAATGTCTTATTATGACTTAATACCAAGGCTGGTTTATTGACATTCTTTATTACATTGGCTATGGTAAACGTCTTGCCAGATCCTGTTACTCCCAACAAAGTCTGGGCCTGAACGCCATGAAGCACGCCTTCGGTCAGTTGCGCTATTGCCTCAGGCTGATCACCTGTAGGACGATAATCTGATACTAATTCAAAATCCATAATCGATCCGTTGATACTCTGATGAAGACAAAGTTAATCGAAATACAGATACAAGCATGCAGGCGCGATAAGCCGCACACCATTTTTAACTAAAAATAAAAAAGAAATGAAAACGAAATGACATGTTTTTTAAATAAATATTAAAGGCGCAATTTATACTCATCCTGAGTTGCGTCATATACAGCACTGTTTATCAACAGCCTAAGCAACAATCATAAAGATCACGCATTTTTAGTAAGTCCCAAAAGATGCAAAAAGAAATTGCCTAAGACATGGTTTTTCAATAACTTTGAAGTCAGAAAGATGTCTAATCACCAGAAACCGATAAAAGAATGAAATATATACGTACCCTCATGACTGCTGTATGCCTGGCTTTTGCAGCTTCCGCTTCCGCCAAGACCGTATCTTTATCCGATTCAATAACCGTTACGGGAAAAGACATTGTGCAACGTGCCATGAAATATATCGGCGTACCCTACCGCAGTGGACGTATGAATCCGAAAGTAGGCTTTGACTGTTCCGGTTTTACAAGCTATGTTTTTAAGAAAGAAAACATTTCACTCACACGTTCCTCACGCTCCCAATTTCAGGAAGGCATAAAAATCAATGACTGTAAAGAGCTCAAAAAGGGAGATTTGGTGTTTTTCTGCGGTTCCGGAAAAAGCGGCGGCATCGGTCATGTAGGCATCGTCACACAGGTGAACCATGAAACCGGCAGTTTTTCGTTTATTCATGCAAGCCGTGCGGGTGTCTGCATTTCCTCTTCAGAAGAGGCCTATTATCAGAAAAGATATGTCGGAGCATGCCGCATATTGTCTTAAAGACAGGTATTTTTTCATTCATCCGTATCAAAACGCAAAGTCTCCACTTTTTCCAGCCGCATCCGTAAACGCGGCACCAGCGAACTGCGGATACGCAATGTCATAATGCAGTCCATATCATACGACTGTGAGACAACAACCGGATTCTCTTCTTTGACAACCCGCATCACATCATTCAAAAAAGGATATCCAAATGTTATCCCAACGTCTTCACATACCGTTTTTTCTATAATCGTGGCGTTTGCTATGGCTTCTGCAGCCACTGCACGATAGGCTGCAATCAGACCGCCTGTCCCCAGCTTGACTCCTCCGAAATAGCGTACTACAATTATCAATATATCTGTCAGTCCATTGGAATTTATCTGCCCGAGAATCGGCTTCCCGGCCGTTCCCGAAGGCTCACCGCTATCACTGGCACGAAAGTCTGTACGTTCATGTCCCAGCATATAGGCATAGCACACATGCCTGGCATCATAATATTTTTTCCGATACTCTTCCAGATATGACTTTACCTCACCCTGCGAGCGGGCCGGTAAGGCTATCGCAATAAACCTGCTGCGCTTTTCCGTATAAACGGCTTCAGCCCTGCCAGCAATCGTCTTGTAAGCATCTTCTTCCATAGCATCTGCAAACATAGCTAAAAAAACGGAGTTCCTTGCTGATGCTTAATAAAAAACCGCCATCCGGAAAAACATCATACAGCCCATAACCCAATCGCAATACGGGCACATGCCTCGGCATCGGCCAAAGCGTGGCGATGACGCTTCAAGTCATAACCGCACCACGAAGCCACAGTCTGCAATTGAAAACCGGGAAGAAAAGGGAAAAATGTTCCGAAATTCCCATAAGGCGATATACAGGCAAGAGCCGTACAAGAAAACAGCATTCCCTGTACGGCTCTGATATTCCATTTCAGGTATTTGCTTAGCTCAATTTGTGGATAACCAGTCCGGAACGGAGCTTAGGCTCAAACCATGTAGTCTTGGGAGGCATGATGTTACCGCTGTCGGCTATATCCATAATTTGCTTCATTGTAACAGGATATAATGCCAGAGCCACTTTCATTTCACCGCTGTCTACACGGCGTTTCAATTCGCCCAGTCCACGGATGCCGCCTACGAAATCAATCCTCTTGTCTGAACGAAGATCCTTAATGCCCAGAATCTTGTCTAAGATAAGGCTTGAAGAGATAGTAACGTCTAATACCCCAATCGGATCATTGTCGTTATAAGTACCTTCCTTTGCAGTCAAGCCATACCACTTGCCTTCAAGATAAAGAGAGAAGTCGTGCAGTTTGCCAGGCCTGTAAATTTCCGTGCCTTTCTCTTCTACCATAAAGTTCTCACGAAGCGCATCAAGGAACTGTGCGGCTGTAAAGCCATTCAAATCCTTTACAACACGGTTGTAATCGATAATGGTCAACTGACTGGCGGGAAAACATGCGGCCATGAAGTAGTTGTATTCTTCGTCACCCCGATGGCCGGGGTTCTCTCTGGCTTTTTCCGCACCGACAAGAGCCGCGGCGGCCGAACGGTGATGACCGTCTGCGATATACAATGAAGGCATTGCGGCAAACTCCTTTGTTATGGCCCGAATATCTTCTTCTTTATCAATAATCCAGAATTTATGGCCGAATCCATCGACAGGGGCAATAAAATCGTATACCGGCTTCCGTGCGGCATAACGCGCTACAATTTCATCCAGTCCGGCATTATCCGGATATGCAAGGAATACCGGCTCGATGTTCGCATTATTTACGCGCACATGTCTCATACGGTCTTCCTCTTTGTCACGACGGGTTAACTCATGTTTTTTGATAACACCGTTTAAATAGTCTTCCACATAAGCGCAGACAACCAGTCCGTATTGCGTCTTGCCGTTCATTGTCTGCGCATAGATATAGTAGTTTTCCCTTGCGTCTTGAACAAGCCATCCCCTCTCCTGGAATTTCCGGAAGTTTTCAGCCGCCTTGTCATAAACGCGGGGATCATGCTCGTCTGTGCCTTCGGGGAAATCAATTTCCGGCCTGATGATATGATACAGGGACTTTTCATTTCCTTCAGCCTCCTTGCGGGCTTCTTCAGAATTCAAAACGTCATAAGGACGTGATTCGATCTGCTCTACAAATTCCTCCGGTGGTCGAATCCCTTTAAAAGGTTTTATAATTGCCATAATTAAAAATCTGTTTAAGCTGATACTTATTTGTTCACACGGAATTTTTCACAGCCGTCTTTGATAAAGCCGACAATCTGTTTTGCCGCGGCAATGCCGGCATTGATATTGGCCTCCGCAGTCTGGGCTCCCATTTTTTTAGGAGTAGAGAAATAACGGCCGGCAAACTTAGAGGCGAACTCATCATTGGCTCCGGGCATGATATCCGTTATGTACTTAATATCCGCACGCTCTTCCATCAACTTAATCAGTCCGGCCTCATTGATTACTTCCTTACGGGCGGTATTTACAAGAATACCTCCCTCTGGCATCAGATTAACGAGCGTGTAACCGACAGAATTCCTCGTTTCCGCGGTTGCGGGAATATGCAAAGAAACAATGTTGCAGCTCTTGTACAGTTCTTCAGCAGAATCAACAGCCTTCACGCCGGCGGCCTCAATGACTTCTTTCGGACAATACGCATCAAAAGCGCATACCTCCATGCCAAAGCCCTTGGCTATGCGTGCAACATTACGGCCTACATTGCCAAAGGCATGGATGCCTAATGTCTTCCCTTTCAATTCTGTTCCCGAAGCGCCATTATAGAAGTTACGAACGGCATATACCAGCAGACCGAACACCAGTTCGGCGACCGCATTGGAATTTTGTCCCGGAGTATTCATAACACATACATTGTGAGCGGTAGCCGCGGCCAAATCAACATTATCATAGCCGGCTCCTGCACGGACTACAATCTTCAATCGCTTTGCGGCTTCAAAAACCTCATTATCTATAATGTCACTACGTATGATAACGGCATCTGCGTCTTTCACGGCTTCAAGCAGTTTTGCCTTTCCGCCATATTTTTCTAACAATACAAGTTCAAGACCTGCGTTTTCAGTCTCCTTGCGAATACCATCCACCGCTGCTTCAGCAAATGGCTTGTCTGTTGCGACTAATACTTTCATGGTTACGGTATTTATTGAAAAAGCCGGCTACCCGGATAATCAGAACCACAATTCCGAACTCACTGATTTGAATAACCGGCTGTAAGATGTCTGAAATTTGATTATTGTAAAATTCACCCGGCTGCTTTAATGAGTCTTTTCAAACTCTTGCATGCATTCTGTCAAAGCCCTTACGCTTTCCAATGGCATCGCGTTGTAGCAAGACGCACGGAAACCTCCCACGGAACGGTGGCCTTTGATGCCGACCATGCCTCTTTCGGTTGCAAACTTCATAAAGTCAGCCTCAAGCTCTTTATATTCGTCTTTCATCACGAAACAAATGTTCATGTAAGAACGGTCCTCATCACAGGTAACTGTCCCGCGGAACAGACGGTTATGGTCAATTTCACCGTAAAGCAGCTCGGCTCTTTCCGCAGCGCGGCGCTGCATTTCAGCCACACCGCCCTGGGCCTTAATCCAGCGAAGATTCAGCATCGCGGAATAAACAGGCAGCACCGGAGGGGTATTAAACATCGATCCGCTGTCAATATGGGTCTGATAGTTCAGCATTGTAGGGATATAGCGTGACACCTTCCCTACGGCATCATTCCTGACAACCACGAATGTAACGCCGGCAGGAGCCAGATTTTTCTGAGCGCCGCCATAAATGCAGATATATTTAGACACATCAACCGGACGAGAGAATATGTCTGAAGACATGTCTGAGATCACAGGAACCGGAGAATCAAAATCTTTTCTGATTTCAGTTCCATAAATAGTGTTGTTGCTTGTAAAATGGAAATAATCCACGTCTGAAGGAATAACGAAATTCTTTGGAATATATGAAAAAGTGGCATCGGCCGATGAAGCGACCTCAACAACTTCTCCAAAGCCCTTGGCCTCCTTAATGGCTTTCTTTGACCATACACCCGTGTTCAGATATGCCGCTTTCCTTTCCAGGAAGTTATAGGCAACCATGCAGAACTGAGTGCTTGCGCCGCCCCCAAGAAACAATACGGAATATCCTTCCGGAACGTTCAGGATTTCCTTAAACAAAGCCTCAGCCTCATCCATTACCGCCTGAAAGTCCTTGCCGCGGTGACTGACCTCCAGTACGGAAAGCCCTGAGCCATTGAAATCCAAAATGCCTTTGGCGGTCTCTTCGATAACTTCGCGAGGAAGGATTGACGGCCCCGCGCTAAAATTATGCTTCTTCATGTCAATATAAATTTTGGTTTATACTAATTTGTCATGCTACAAATTTACACATTATTATTTGTCAGGCAACTTTTTTATTAAAAAAGTGACATTTGTCCACATAATTAATTATTTTGAATAATATAGGCTCATTTAGTATGTCATTTTGCCACAATGAACGGGTTTCTGAATACTTATTTATGCATTTAATGTCATTTTGTTTCCTCAATGATAGTTTTAAGGTCTTTGATTTTTTCTCCTTTACCAGATTAAGGGTTCTTCCTTGGTTTTTTCCGACAAATTGCCACATAGGCACAATGTGCCCTAACATCTGTCAGCCCAATATCCCTGTGCCATTGTCTACAAGCGGTTTATTCCCATCTTCTCAATTCCCTCTGATCTTTCCGGGTTTCCGCAAAAACCAATGGATTTTCAGGGAAAAGAACGATGTCCGGAGTACTCTATCCGTACAATGTCCTTCGGCTCGTCATTGACCGTCTCAATCAAGGCTCTTTTTCTGGGCAGAATCTTGTCAGCACTGCTCGTCAGCGAGTTCCTCATATTGTCTTTGACTTTGATGATGAGCCGCATATCGTTAAGGAAAAGGCTCT